>NZ_JAVRBR020000076.1:0-66480 GCF_034531165.2 Dendronalium sp. ChiSLP03b
CGCTACAGCACCATTGTTAAGACGGTTTTTGCTGTCACGGTACTACTCAAGTGTAAGATTTCTTGACTTTAAAACATTCCTGAGACTGTGTTTCTTCTATATTTTGCTAGTGCGTCGCCGCGCTAGTTAGAGGCTCTAATCAAAAACCCTCGACATCGAAAATATACAAGCTCCAGAAATTGAAGAACTTTCAGATGAGGAATCAATAGCAGTGACAGGCGGAGTAACAGTACAGGCAAGTGTACCAGACGAATCTTTAACGCCAATATACGCTCCCTTTTTTGGCGTAATGGGTTCAGCCTCAGCAATGGTATTTTCAGCACTTGAAGCAGCTTATGGCACTGTAAAATCTTGAGTTTTAGACTAGTTTTGCATAATCTTTGAGTGGGCAAGCGATCGCTTACTCAGGTTATAGCTGAATAATAATGATAATCAAATAGGGAAGAGGGAGACGAGCGTCGCTCGTCTCCCTCTTCCCATCCCTGACTTTTCACGGGATGTGGAAAGTCAGTTCAACCTATTGATAAGATTCTTTCTCTTTAAAAGCTCTATTTTTTGCAATTAAACGTTCTTGCTCTAATAGCTTTTTTTGCCGTTCGCAAAACTTTTCGGTCTCCTGTCGGATCTAAGTTTAAATATATGTTATAATCCATAATTAAACTCTTATTAATTAGAAATAAATATAGATTGATATCTATCTCAAGCGATCGCTAATAACATTGCGAAGCTAATAAAATTAATCAAGATTAAATAAAAATAATAGCCACTGTTATATCTCCCCAAGGCAGTCTGTTGGGGAGATAGTGCTTAGTTTTAATGACGTAGGAGGGTTGACACTACCGTTTTGGGGAGCCACTGTGGTGTTAGGTGGTATTAGCAATGTAGTGACTCCTCATTACTCTTCAAGCCAAACAATCTTTCAGTGCATAAATCACTTGGTCTTGCTGTGGAGTTGTCAGTTCTGGGAACATAGGCAAGGATAAAACTTCACGGCAGGCTTGCTCTGCTACTGGTAATTGTCCTGGCTGATAGCCGAGATGTTGATAAACTGGCTGCAAATGTAGAGGGTGGGGGTAGTAAACCATTGTACTCACCCCCCGTTCTTGTAGTTGACTACGCACAGTATCTCGGTATGTATTACTAGAACCATTGCGCCCCTCGCTGGAAATACGAATGGTATATTGATTCCAGACGCTAAGACCTCCAGCTAATTCTTGGGGTGCGATAATACCAGGAACTTGACTTAAAAATTGCTGGTAATAAGCAGCGATCGCTCGCCGTTGACTATTCCAAGTATCGAGATGACGCAGCTTAATTTGCAAAATAGCCGCTTGTAGAGCATCCAAGCGGCTATTTACACCAATTTCCTCGTAGTAGTAGCGATTTTTTTGTCCATGCTCTTTTAGTACTCGCAGTTTAGCAGTGATCGCCGGATCGTTAGTTGTAATTGCCCCGCCATCACCGCAACCACCCAAATTCTTAGTAGGGTAGAAACTAAAGCAACCAATATGTCCAATGCTGCCAACTTTTCCATCGCCCCAAGTTGCACCTGTGGATTGAGCGCAATCTTCAATTACTGCTAAATTGTGAGATTGAGCGATCGCCATGAGTGCTGTCATATCCACAGGTTGTCCAAAAAGATGCACCGGGATAATCGCTTTGGTGTTGGGTGTAATGGCTGCGGTGACTTGCTGCAAATCAAGATTAAAAGTAGTAGTCTCTATATCAACAAAAATCGGCTTTGCACCTACAGCGCTGATTACCTCAGCCGTTGCTACAAAAGTAAAAGGCGTAGTAATTACTTCATCACCTACACCAACTTCTAAAGCTCGTAGCGCCAAGTAAAGCGCATCTGTACCAGAGTTACAAGCTATACAATTAGTTGCGCCATGATAGGCAGCAAACTGTTGCTCAAAGCTTTCAACTAAAGGGCCACCAATATAACGTCCAGAAGCCAAAACCTCTAAAACGGCTGCACTCACTTCTGCTTCGATAATTTCGTATTGTTGCTTGATATCAAAGGCTGGAACGGAATTTACGCTTTGGATCATGTGTTTTGCTTTTATCTGAAGATACAAAGGATGCCCTTCGACAATCGATTTTTGCTGATTTGAAGTATTCATCAAAAAACATCTAAATCACTGTCGCCCTAGATACGCATCAAAGAGGGTTATTACTGAGATTATTTTATGCTTAAGGATAGCATTGGTTGGTAAAAAAGGTGGACATATCAACCAAGATCCAACACTTTGAATTAAAGTTCCAAATGTGTAAGCTGTTCTACCTTGAAGATGGGGAGTAGGGAAGAGATATTTTCATTCTTTGTTGAATACCAAATACATGGGGAACTGATAAGAAAATTCCAGGAGGTAGAGAACTCATGCAAGATTTAATCAAACTGGATTTAGTTGATTTGGCTATTGCTGTGGGATTTATGGCGATCGCCATTGGTTTATCAGCTTGGGAAAAATTAGGGCTAGAGTTCAACTTAGCGATCGCTACTGGGAGAACTATTTTACAACTACTCGTATTAGGATACGTTTTAGACTTCATCTTTGCTTTGGACAATCCTTGGGCGGTTTGGGCGATTTTAGCAGTCATGCTGACAATTACGGCGATTGTCGCACGAAATCGGATCGGCCAAAAAATTCCCCATGTATTGCCTTTGGTATGGGGTGCAATTTTGGTGAGTACGACCTTGACGGTGCTTTATACCAACTTGTTAATTATTCAACCAGATAGATGGTACGAACCGCGATATGTGATTCCCTTAGCAGCAATAGTCTTAGGTAATGCAATGAATGCAGCTGCGATCGCCGGAGAACGTCTCGTTAGCACCATTAACGCCCAGACTATAGAAATAGAAACTCACTTGAGCTTAGGCGCAACTCCCCAGCAAGCAGTTAGCCAGTACCGCAAAGAAGCCATTAGAGCAGCATTGCTTCCTACTTTAAATCAAATGATGCTTATAGGTATGGTAGCGATACCAGCAATCACCAGCGGACAGTTACTAGCAGGAGTCAAACCTCTTGATGCTGTCTCCTATGAGATTTTGATTGTCTTCATGGTGGCTTTTGCCAACTTGCTGACAACAGTTTTAGTTACTAAAGGATTGTGTCGTCAGTTTTTTAATTCTGCCGCGCAGTTAGTGAGGTGAAAATTGGCTTACTCATGGACTTTTGCTCGTAAAGTGGGGACATCTTGAAAAAGTTCCTACCTTTGATGAGAATAAAGCACAATTACTATGAGTATAGTTAAAATAAAGTTTTGTGAAGCGAGGACTAGGAATGTACATTGTACAGATTGCCTCGGAATGCGCTCCTGTAATTAAAGCAGGAGGTTTAGGGGATGTCGTTTACGGATTGAGTCGAGAATTAGAGATTCGGGGAAATTGTGTAGAGCTGATTCTACCCAAGTATGATTGTATGCGCTATGACCATATTTGGGGGCTGCATGATGCCTACACCAACTTGTCGGTACCCTGGTATGGCGCGGCGATTAACTGTTCTGTTTACTGCGGTTGGGTATATGGACGAGTGTGTTTCTTCATTGAACCCCACTCTCAGGATAATTTCTTTAATCGCGGCTGCTATTACGGTTGTGATGATGACAATATGCGCTTTGCGTTCTTCAGCAAAGCTGCTTTGGAATTTCTACTTCAAAGCAATAAGCGACCTGATATCATCCATTGTCATGACTGGCAGACAGGCTTAGTTCCAGTCATGCTCAATGAGATTTACAAGTATCATGGCATGGAGCATCAACGGGTTTGCTACACCATTCACAACTTTAAGCATCAAGGAATAGGTGGTGTCAATACTCTTAGGGCAACAGGTTTAAATCAAGAAGCCTATTACTTCCAGTACGATAAGCTGCGTGACAACTTTAACCCCTTTGCCTTGAACTTCATGAAAGGGGGTATTGTTTACTCCAATGCAGTGACTACGGTTTCACCAAACCACGCTTGGGAAGCTCGTACTACAGATGTTGGTAGTGGGTTGGGGCATACTTTGCATTTGCACCAAGATAAATTCAGTGGGGTTCTCAACGGTATTGATTACGATTTTTGGAATCCAGAAATCGATCGCTATATACCCTATAACTACACCCACGACGATTTTGAACAAAAACTATATAACAAAAAAGCTTTGCGAGAGCGGCTCTTGCTCCGCTCTGATGATAAACCAATCATTGCTTACATTGGTCGGTTAGATAATCAAAAGGGCGTGCATCTCGTTCATCACGCCATTTATCACGCACTAAACAAAGGAGCGCAATTTGTATTACTAGGTTCGGCAACAGAACCAAGAATCAACGCTCATTTCCAGCACGAAAAACAATTTTTAAATAGCAATCCTGACGTGCATTTAGAATTGGGTTTTAACGAAGAATTATCCCACTTAATTTATGCGGGGGCAGATATGATTATTGTCCCTAGCAATTACGAGCCTTGTGGGTTAACTCAAATGATCGGCTTGAAGTACGGCACTGTACCTGTTGTTCGAGGTGTCGGTGGACTAGTGAATACGGTATTTGACCGAGATTATGACCAGAATGTACCACCAGAACAACGCAACGGTTATGTGTTTTATGACACGGATTATCTTGCTCTTGAATCAGCAATGGATCGGGCAATTGATTTGTGGTATCAGCATCCTGAAGAGTTCCGCAATCTAGCTATTGGGGGTATGAAGTACGACTACTCGTGGAATGCTGCCGGAACCGAATATCTCAAGATTTACGATTGGATCAAACATCAGTGGTAAGTTAAAAGTCAATCCCTTGTGGTTTGGGAAAAGGTTAAAAAGAGGGATAAAGCGCAAAGATTAAAGGGAAAGGAGGAGAACTTTGTTTAATTGTTTTTCCCTTTTCCCAAATACCAATCCCTAATCTCTATCCTTACTCACCAGGCTCTACTCCTTCTTGTGCCAGTACCAGCTGCCCTTGTTTGTAAGCCTGTCGTAGAGCAATGGCCTCTGCCACAATATGCTGGGCAGTTAATCCTTCCTCATCCATCATTCTTTGCAGAGTAGTACCAGTTTGCTCTGAAGCTTCGTGAATCGGTGGAATCTGGCAATACCGCCTACCATTCTTTATCCGCCGCCAAATACTAGGTTTTTCAGGTTTTGCTTCTCTAGGAGTTTGTTGCTTTTTAATTAGGGAGCGTACACCCTCTTGAGTTATTTCGCTTAAGTCCAGTAGCCTATCTATTACTTGCTGGTACTTTTTGCTGTTCTCCGCTAGCTGATATATAGTTCTTGGCTCAACTTGTGCAAAATCTTGAGGGGAAAACTTACCAAATGCTGCTGCAATCTTGAGATACTTCTTTTCTTCTCCTTTCCAACCTCGATCGAAAAGTAGTTTTTTGTAGTCTTTCAAAGAGAGATTCTGTTTTTGCTCAGATAACCAAAAGGCATGAAACAAAATTGTCTTAGTAACATCAGCAAGCGTTTGAAAGGAAAAATTTTCTAGGCTAACGCTTTTGGTTACATCAGCTTTTTGTTCAACATAGTGCTTCAAGTTGGATTGAGAGTCAACTTTGGCTGCAATTACACCCTGTACATGCGTCATCATAGTATTTATCTCATTTAGGGTTTTTCTAAAAGGCGATGTCTCTAGACTTGCTGCTTTTAAAGTCTGAGTGTGGGAAGGCGCTACTCAGAACTCTTTCCGCTTCTAGGCACTCTTGTTATCGGAGGTTGGAACATCAGGTTTTGTTTGTAGGTCTTGCCTTGTTGAAGGGCGATCGCTTGGATTAAAAAGTTTTGTTAGTACAATTGTACTAAATATTATTCAAGAAAAAACCCCAAACATACCCAAATTTGGGGTAATGCCATGAAAGCTTTATACATCAGAGCGTTTGCTCTAGCAGTAGCGACGTACTCCTAGGTCGAAGCAAGCTACGCGTAGTGTCTCCGTCAGGAGGAGAGTTACCTGAAGGGCTTCCCACAGGGTAGCAAGGGGTGTATGACTGGCGTTGTCGAGTATAAGGGTTTTACTCACCTACACCCCTTGTCTAAATCCTTGGTTTTTCGTATCACTAATTAAATTGTTTGCAGATATCCAGGTGGTACTAGCTCTACTAACCAAACATCATTATCAGAACAGTAGAAGCTATAACCTGCCTGATGCATTGCTGCCGCATCCACAGCAAAAACTACTGCTTTTCCATGTCTTGCCCCAACAATTTGGGCTGTGGCAATATCCTGTGATAAATGAACGTGGTGTCGGGACATTTTCTGAAGTCCTGTTTGCATAATTGACTCGACAGCTTTGCTTCCTGTACCGTGATAAAGCACATCTGGGGGAACCACAGGCTGCAATTGCAAATCAACCTCTACGCTATGTCCTTGGTTAGCACGAATCAGAGTGCCTGTAGCGTCAAACGAAAAGCGTTTTTTATCGCTAGTAGCAACTACTTGCTGTAATTCCCCATGGCTGATAGGAAACTGATGATTAGCACAGGCAATCAGAAGTTCATCGACAACAACCCAACCGCCAGGAGCTAGTTTAATACCAATGCGGTCTGGTTGGTGGCGCAGATGTTTACTCAGGAATTTACTGATTTTGACTAGGCGCAAAGTATCCATTAATGACTGATGAATGCTCTCAACAACTTTGAGCGAGATAATTTCTTTCTTGGAGTTTTTGGATAGTTTTACTGTCTACTGATTGACAGAATTTGTTTCATGACGATCGCTAATGCAACTGCAATCATTACCACTAATGTCACTTTACCACCAGGGACAAGTGGTTGACTCATACTATTTAAGTGTTGGCGTTGCCTCCAAGTCATCAGTGCTGGAATTATACCTCCTAAAACTGAAATACTGAAGGTGCCAACGTAATCTAGAGCAGTTAAGAATATGTTGGGATTGATTATGCCCACACTTACGGAAGGTAACAGAACTAGTGAATAAAGCGGCAAGCGACTGGAAGATTCATCCTTTGTAACTAAGGAAATATCTTTGAAGAAATCCAGCAACCCATACACAAATCCGATGAATGATGTGGCGATCGCAAACTCGGAGAAGATGGATACTAGCACTCCTAACCATTCTCCTGCACCACCTGCTCGCAAAACTTGCAACGGGTCAAAAACAGTTTTGCTATCAGCTACCTGTATTACATCAGGACTAATACTTCCCAAAACTACAGCATTCCACGCCAAGAACATGATCAACGGAATCAGCGAACCAATAACGATAGACTGACGAATTTTGCGCCTATCTCCTTCGAGTTGAGTCACAACCACCGGCACAACATTATGGTAAAACAGCGCTACAAACATAACTGATGCAGCACCTCCTAGCGCACTCCAATCCTGAAACGAAAGTTGCACGCTCTTCACCTGCCCTACTCCCAGCAACAATAGTCCTAAGAACGAGGCGATGACAATTGCCACAAAGGCGCTATTTAATTTCTCAACAAATTTTTCGCGCCCCAGATACATCATACCGCCAAATAGCAACGTGAAAGTCATTGTCCCTACCCATGTAGGCAGGACGTTCTGGATACCCCATTTGACTAATACAGATACTAAAATCTCACCACCTTGGGTAATGTAAGCTACAAGCAAAGCGTAGTGCAAAAACAAATAAGCGCCACCAGCAATTCGCGATCCTACAAAACCAAGTGTATTTTCCACCATTGCTAACAAGCCTACACTCGCACGTCCCTCTAGACGCATTGCGTTTAAACTAGCTTCAGCAATTAACAAAGCTGAGACTAAAGCGTAGCTCCAAACAGCAATCAACAGTACTGTGGATGGCAGAACACCAGATGGTAAGGTAACGGCAGGTAATGCCAGAATCCCCGCACCCACTGTCGTGCCTACAACCAACGCGGTACTTCCCAAGACGCTACCTGGTTGATGGCTGAGTTTATTGCCATCAAGTTCAAGGTGAGAAAATAATCGAGTAACTTCTTGTTTACGCGGTTTAAAAACAGTATTTATATGGGTCATGTTGAGATATGTATCACACCACAAAACAAAATGTTAATTTATGTAACTAAATCCTAGCAAAAACTCTTAATCTATTGAATTTTCTCCCCTCTGCTCCCCCACTCTTGGTGTCAGTCCCTATTAATTCGCCAACAACATCATTTATTTCTTGAAGTTCCTTTAAGTTTGATTGCACCAATCTGTTTGCGCTCCTAATAGCTTGGGCTTAAAATCTTAAACTAAACTGTTTTTTTGGGAATATTTAAGCATTACGCAGCTTAGACTGATAAAATGCTGATTGTAGTTTGTATTTACGCTGAAAAGCGTATACACATTCATGTTATTGAAGCGATCGCTTACTTGTGGTTAGGTCGAGCGATCGCCTTTTTGGGCTTTAGAGTTGATGGTATGAGGGGGTTGCCACCACAACCCTTTTTGCATTTCTAGAAATACAATTTTCATAATTGATTCCTGTGGCTAGGGGTTAATTGGGGCGATCGCTTATACGGAACTGCGATCGCTTCTTCTATTTCAGAGAGTGGGGATTAAGGTTAGGTATTAGGAAAATGAAAAAGCGTAAGGGGAAAAAGAATTAAGCAAAGTTCTTCTCCTTGCTCCTTTATCGCTCTTACTAGTCATCAGTCAACATTATTACTAGATTCTTTTTTTACCTTCCACCCTGTAGGAATGCTAGAATCCTCAGGTAGACAGTTAGGATACCTCGATGCCAGTTGTAGCTAACTCAATCAAATTTGGTACAGACGGCTGGCGGGGCGTTATTGGTGATGAGTTCACCTTTGAACGCCTAGCCTTGGTTGCGCCAGTCGCAGCAAAAGTATTATATGATACATATTTTTCTACTGTTGGTAGCCGGACAATTGTTGTCGGTTACGATCGCCGATTTATGGCGGAAGACTTTGCTCGTGCTGTCGCTGATGCTGTCACCGCTGTCGGATTTGACGTTTTACTTAGTGAAACTTATGCTCCAACACCTGCTTTTAGTTGGGCGGCAAAACAACTCAATGCTTTGGGAGCGCTGGTAATCACAGCAAGTCATAATCCCGGTGCATATTTAGGATTAAAAGTCAAAGGATATTTTGGTGGTTCGGTATCGCCAGAAGTCACAAAAGAGATAGAAGCGCTGTTGTTGGATGGAGTACAACCAGCGGCTACCCCAGGCAAACAAGAGAAGTTCGATCCTTGGCCTAGTTACACTCAAGCACTGGAAGGAAAAGTTAATATTACCAAGATTCGTGAGGCGATCGCAGCTGGCAAACTAACAGTATTCGCCGATGTCATGCATGGTGCCGCGGCTGGCGGATTGGCGAAATTATTAGGAAATCGCATTCATGAAATCAACAGCGATCGCGATCCTCTATTTGAGGGTGGTGCGCCAGAACCACTGCCAAAATACCTTTCTCGACTATTCAACGTGATTCGGACTCACCGAGAAACCGATAAATCAGGTTTAGCGGTAGGGTTAGTGTTCGATGGAGACTGCGATCGCATCGCCGCAGTAGATGGAGAAGCCAATTTTTTGAGTTCTCAAGTTTTAATCCCGATATTAATCGACCACTTAACCTTACGGCGCGGCTTTAAGGGTGAGATAGTCAAAACTGTTAGTGGTTCTGATTTAATTCCCCGTGTGGCAAAACTACATAACCTGTCTATTTTTGAGACACCTGTTGGTTATAAATACATCGCTGACAGAATGCTAGCAGCAGAAGTATTGCTGGGTGGTGAAGAGTCGGGAGGGATTGGTTATGGCAGCCATATTCCCGAACGCGATGCACTTTTGTCAGCGCTGTATGTGTTAGAGGCAATCGTAGAATCTGGTTTGGATTTAGGTGAGTATTATCGCCACTTGCAAGAACAAACAGGGTTTAACTCAGCATACGATCGCATTGATTTACCCTTGGCTAGTATGGAAGTGCGATCGCGTCTTTTGCAACAATTGCAAACCCAACCCTTAACAGAAATTGCTGGTAAAACAGTCATTGATTGCCAAACCATCGATGGTTACAAGTTCCGCCTAGCCGACAACAGCTGGCTGATGATTCGGTTTAGCGGTACAGAACCAGTTTTACGCCTTTATTGCGAAGCCCCTACGCTCGAGCAAGTGCATCAAACTCTTGCTTGGGCGAAACAGTGGGCAGAGTAAAATTATCAGTAGTCAATAGTCAGTGGTCAGTAGCAACTAACAACTGACTCTTGACTAGTGACTAATGACAACTGTACAGACGCGATTAATCGCGTCTCTACTAATGACTAAAATACTCGTAGTAGCAACAAGCAATCCAGGTAAATTGCGGGAAATGCAAGCTTACCTGAAAAATTCTGGTTGGGAATTGACTCTCAAACCTGAAGAATTGGAGATTGAAGAAACAGGCGATACCTTTGCTGCAAATGCTTGTCTCAAAGCGTCTCAAATTGCTCAAGTAACAGGCAACTGGGCAATTGCTGATGATTCTGGCTTGCAAGTGGATGCCTTGAATGGCGTGCCAGGGGTATATTCGGCACGTTATGGCAAAACTGACTCAGAACGCATTGCTAGGCTTTTAAAGGAATTAGGCAATGCAGACGATCGGCAAGCACAATTTGTCTGTGTAGTAGCGATCGCCCGTCCTGATGGTACAATTGCCCTACAATCAGAAGGTATTTGTCGTGGCGAAATCCTCCATGAACCACGCGGTAATGGTGGTTTTGGTTATGACCCAGTTTTTTATGTGCCAGAGAAGCAATTGACCTTCGCTGAGATGACACCACAGTTGAAAAGGTCAATTAGTCATCGAGGTCAGGCTTTTACAGCTTTACTTCCGCAACTAAATAAAGTTTCGTAATTCTTAGGGGCGCAGATCCTTGTGCCCCTACTCAGATTTCATCTGGGTTTTCAATTTAGTATCTGTCACATTCTTTTTTTAATTGGTATAAAATCAAAAATCTTTATGACACCTGAAGAAATTGCCGCTACGCTGACAGAATTATTCAGTGCAGCCTCTGTTCAAACAATGGCCCCTGGTTCGTGGCAAGTAGATACTTCTAGTTTTCGACTGTTGGTATTACTTTCCGATGATGATGCTTGGCTGCGAGTGTTGCTACCGATTATGCCAATCCAAGAAGCCCAAGAGTTTTTAGCACAGTTTTTGGAAGCCAACTTTGATGAAACTCAGGAACTACGCTACGCTTTGTATGAAAACGTAATTTGGGGGGTATTTCAGCACAATAGTAGCACTTTGGTAAATGCAGATTTTGTCAGTGCGATCGCCCGACTTATGTCTCTTCACGAGGCTGGTTTAGATAATGTCTTCAATCGCCTGATTGAAAGCCGCATTCGGCAAATTGTCCTGGCTGCAAAACAGCAAGGACAATCTCTTGAAGCTACTATGCAAAGCTTAGAACGCTATTATGCAGAAGGATTGATGGGAGAAATTGACCAAACCTCGGAGGCTAGGGAAGAAGTACTAGCAGCTTGGCGACGACAGTTGGAACGCCTATGGAATGAAGTAGATATCAATCCTCAATAGAGATTTGTGTCCCTGCCCGCTGAAATATCACACCAATTTTTAAATATATTTATGTATTATGGATATCATTGAAATCCTCAAAGAAGACTATCAAAGATTTCCAGTTAATCAAACGTACAGCATTTATGCGCCAGACGTTTATTTTCAAGATCCGCTAAATAAATTTCGTGGTGTTGAACGTTACAAGCAGATGATTAATTTCATCCAAACTTGGTTTATAAATCCCAAAATGGATTTGCACAACATTCAACGTTTAGGAGACACAATTAAAACAGAGTGGACACTCAGCTGGAATACACCCCTCCCTTGGAAACCGCGTATTTCCATTCCTGGCTGGAGTGAATTAGGTCTTAACTCTGATAGTTTGATTGTCTCCCATATCGATTATTGGAACTGTTCGCGGCTGGACGTACTTAAACAGCATTTTCAAGCGCTGTCTTAAAGTTGTCGCAAATATTTAACGCAACACAAATCACTTCACTTTTGGTAACCCTCTTCGGTTATAACGAATCATGCTTTGTGCTAGAAAGGACTTCATCCTGCGGATAGGTATTTTCCCATAAAATTTTTTTTACTATTCGAGCTGCACTTAGAAAATCTAAAAATCATAGATATGAGGCTGAGGTTTAAACGCCGACGGTTTGGTCTGCTGGCGATCGCAAGCAGTCTGGGGCCTGCGCTAGAGAGTCTTACGAGAAAGACCCTAGCTCAACCAAAGCCTCAGTCTAATCTCCAGTCAGCAAAATCCCCCAATCCCAATAGTGTTGTGGATATCAAACTGCGGATCAATGGAGTGGAACACGCGCTCAAAATCGAACCCCGTGTAACGCTACTTGACGCACTGCGCGAGCGTCTGAATCTGACTGGCTCTAAAAAAGGCTGCGACCACGGTCAGTGTGGTGCTTGTACAGTGCTAATTGATGGGCGGCGCGTTAACTCATGCCTAACTTTTGCCATCATGCACACCGATGCAAACATCACAACTATCGAAGGTTTGGCACAAGGAGACAATCTGCATCCAATGCAAGCCGCGTTTGTTGCCCGCGATGCGTTTCAGTGCGGTTACTGCACGCCAGGACAAATTTGTTCGGCGGTGGGTTTAGTCAACGAAGGGCACGCTAAATCAGATGCCGACATTAAAGAACTGATGAGTGGCAATATCTGTCGTTGCGGTGCTTATCCCAATATCGTGGATGCTGTGCGCGATGTCTTAGAAGGGAAAAAAGATGCAGCCGTTTAATTATAAAAAAGCGGGACAAGCGGACAAGGCTGTGGCGTTGGTAGCTCCAGATGTTGCAGCTTCTTATCTTGCTGGCGGTACTAGCTTGATCGATTTGATGAAGCTAAATGTCCAGACACCAACAGAGTTGGTTGATATTAATACACTGCCGCTCGCCAAGATAGAAATGCAAGGCAACGGCGTGCGAATTGGGGCAATGGCACGCAATAGCGATGTTGCTTACGATACGATAATTCAAAAGCGTTACCCCGTACTCTCAGAAGCGTTGCTGTCTGGAGCATCACCGCAACTACGAAACATGGCAACGGTGGGCGGAAATTTGCTGCAACGTACCCGCTGTTACTACTTCCGCGACACTGCATTTCCTTGCAACAAGCGCGTTCCTGGTTCTGGCTGTCCGGCCATTGAGGGTTACAACCGCATCCATGCGATTCTTGGCGGCAGCGATCGCTGTATTGCTACCCATCCTTCTGATATGGCTGTGGCAATGGTAGCACTTGATGCAGTGGTGCAGACACGCGGCCCGAACGGAGAACGCAGTATCCCGCTGGTTGATTTTCATCTCGTACCGGGGAATACGCCAGAAAAAGAGACAGTTCTGCAACACGGAGAGTTAATCGTTGCCGTTGATTTGCCTGCTTCACCGTTTGCAGCGCGATCGCATTATTTAAAAGTCCGCGATCGCGCCTCTTATGCTTTTGCAATGACATCGGTGGCTGCTGCATTAGACATGCAAAATGGTATCATTCGCGCCGCACGTATTGCCTTGGGTGGTGTCGGCACAAAGCCTTGGCGGGCCTACGAAGCGGAAAAATTACTCGTTAACAAACCAGCAAATCAAGCGATATTTCAGGCGGCGGCAAACGCTGCTGTAGCCACAGCCAAACCTCAAAAATATAACGGATTTAAAGTCGAATTGGCTAAACGCACAATTGTTCGGGCGCTCTTCACGGTGGGAGGTATGGCGTGAATACTGGGGATAAAAATGGAGTTGTCGGCAAACCCCTTAACCGAGTTGATGGACACCTGAAGGTAACGGGTGGCGCGCGCTATTCGGCAGAGTTTCCCATAGCAAAAATGACTTATGGGGTGACGATTCAAAGCACGATCGCCAAAGGTAAGATCGCCCAAATCGATACTAAGGCGGCGGAGCAAGTACCGGGTGTATTAGCAGTTATTACCCACCTCAACGCCCCGAAAGCTTCTGGAGAAAAGGGCGGCGGTCGCAAGCTGCAAGTGCTGCAAGATAACATTGTGCTTTATAGCGGTCAGCACATCGGTGTCGTCGTTGCCGATACCTTTGAACGAGCTATGTATGCTGCTTCCCTCGTCAAAGTCCGTTATGACGAGGAAAAGCCAACCATCAGTATGAAGGATAACCTCGACAAAGCCTACTTACCTAAAGGTAAAATCCCCAGAGAAGAGCCACCCGATAAATCTCACGGCGATGTTACCCAAGGGCTAGCGGCTGCGGCTGTGCGCGTCGAGCAAACTTATACCACCCCGATTGAAAATCACAATCCGATGGAGCCTCATGCCACAACAGCAGTTTGGCAAGGCGATCGCCTGCTGCTGTATGATGCAACTCAAGGAATCTTTCAGGCTCAAAAAAAAGTTGCTGGCGTATTGGGGATTGAGCCAGAGAAAGTCCGCATTATGTCTTACTTTGTTGGTGGCGGCTTTGGTTGCAAAGGGTCGGCTTGGTCGCATGTACCTCTAGCAGCGATGGCAGCACGGCAAGTTAATCGCCCAGTGAAATTAGTTCTGGGTCGGATACAGATGTATGGGCCTGTAGGTTTCCGACCAGAAACGATTCAACAGGTTTCTTTAGGTGCAACCCGCGATGGCGAATTGACCGCTCTGCGACACGCTGGCATTTCCCAGACTTCAACTTTTGATGAGTTTATTGAACCTGTCGGTAAAAGCGCACGCATGATTTATGCTTGCCCGAATATCGAAACCAGCCATCGTCTGGTGCAGCTCGATGAGGGTACACCAACCTTCATGCGGGCCCCAGGGGAAGCTTCTGGGTCGTTTGCCTTAGAATCGGCAATGGACGAACTGGCTTATGCGCTCAATATAGATCCGGTGGAGCTGCGTCTGCGTAACCATGCTGATGTCGATCCTAGTAAAGGACTGCCTTGGTCGAGCAAGTCACTCATACAGTGCTACAAGCTAGGAGCAGAAAAGTTTGGTTGGCAGAAGCGCAATCCCAAACCCCGTTCGATGCGAGATGGCAATTATTTGATTGGCTGGGGTATGGCGACAGCAACTTATCCTACCAACCGCTCTCCAGCATCGGCGATCGCCCGAATTATGGCAGATGGTACAGCCGTTGTGCTAAGCGGTTCGCAAGATATTGGCACGGGAACTTATACTGTCATGACTCAAGTCGCCGCTGAAGCACTCGGTCTACCAGTTGAGAAAGTTCGCTTTGAACTAGGCGATACTGAGATGCCAGAAACCCCCGTCTCCGGTGGTTCGCAAACTGCCGCCAGTGTCAGCTCGTCCGTGCATTTAGCGGGAAATCAAGCTCGCAGTCAGCTTTTGCAACTAGCACTTGCCGATCGCAAATCGCCGCTTTACAATTCAAACGCTGAGGATGTGATTGCCGAAAATGGCAGCTTTTTCTTAAAAAATAAATCGTCTGCAACCGAAACATATCAGGCAATTTTGGCACGGCATGGAATGAAAATGCTCGAAGCGCGTGCAGATGCCAAGCTTGGAGAGGAACAAAAGAAGTTCTCAATGCACTCATTTGGCTCGCAATTTGCCGAAGTCCGCGTTAATCCCGATTCCGGTGAAGTGCGAGTAACGCGCTGGGTGGGAACTTTTGGCGTGGGACGCATACTCAATGCGAAAACAGCCAACAGTCAACTCATTGGTGGGATTGTCTATGGTATTGGTATGGCGCTTATGGAACACACAGTCACAGACCCAAATCGAGGACGTGTAGTCAACCATGATTTAGCTGAATATCACGTACCAGTGAATGCAGACGTTCCTGATATTCAAGTGCTGTTTGTTGATGAGAACGATCCATATATTAACCCGCTTGGCGTTAAAGGAATTGGTGAAATTGGCATTACCGGCACTGCGGCGGCGATCGCAAACGCTGTCTATCATGCCACAGGCAAGCGCGTCCGCGATCTGCCAATCACACTAGACAAGCTGCTGTAGGTTGATTAACTTGACGTGAGTTCGACAAGCTCTATTTTGACCTCTCCCCCAACCCCTCTCCGACGCGGAGAGGGGAGCCAAAACCTTAATTTTTTGTTGCTCCTCCCTTTCCCCGTGGGAGAGGGAGGTTGGGAGGGAGAGGTTCATCGAACTCACGTTAACTTGCGATCGCCTGTTTTTAAACTCAACCAAAGTTGATTAACTTGCGATCGCCCGTATACTGCCAAGCCTGTTCTTCCAGAACAGGCTTCCCTGTTCCTCTGGAACGGGGCAAAGTTGCAGAGCGACTTTGGGTAGTAGGGCGCGCTCAGGCGATCGCAACTGGTTTTTTGCGGGAAGGACGCTTGCGGTCTGATTTTTTCTTTAGTCCCACTGCTTGAGCTTGATCGCTATCTGAGCCATATTGCCCGCGCACGACTTCTTTCATAGCTAATACAGCATTATGAAATTCCCATTCTGCTAATCGCGCAGTATCAGAAGCAGCACGGTATAAAGCTAGTTTCTCGGTTTCAGTTTGTTGAGAAATCAACATCGCTTGATAAACTTCGTGTAACTTTGCAGCCGAGGCATCAGCACGAGTTGTATTGTAGGTACTGACGGTTTGCAAACCGTGGAATGAGTTAATATCTTGACTAATGGTTTGAGGGCGTAAACGGCGTGTCGTATCTTGGATAGTCATAGATGTATACAGTAGTATAGTGTACATCTAATGTACCCATCGCAACTCAAAAAATATCAGTAAGGTAAAGTTTTTAAACCGGGCAAGCTTACGAAAAAAGTAAGTATTAAAAATGCATCGACTTGCATTGTGAATGCATCGACTTGTATTGTGAATGCATCAACTTGCATTGTGAATGCATCAACTTGCATTGCGAATGCATCGACTTACATTGCGAATGCATCGACTTGCACTGTGAATGCATCGACTTGCACTGTGAATGCATTGACTTGCACTCACAGTTGAATCAGTTTTAAACCACAAAGAGCATTAAAATTTCTAACACCCAAAGCTGAAGTGTCATTAATGGGAATACAATCACAGAATTATACAGTTTTGTTTGTAGAGACTGCACTGAAAAATTGCGGAGGTTAAAACAATGGATGGGCGCGATCGGTACTTAAGAATCGCTCTTGTTATTGTTGGAATAGCTTTTCTACTTATCTATCCGCTAACTCAAATTTGGGCATCAGGCTGGTTATGGCAACCAGGTCAGCACGAATACGAACAGATGATTATTGGTGTTTATGCGACGCTTGGTGTCTTTTTACTGTTAGCTTCAAGGCAACCAGAAGCTCACCTCAGTTTAATCTGGTTCACCGTCTGGTCAAGTTTAGTCCACGGGCTGATCATGGCGGTACATGCAGTAATTGACCCTGTTGAACGTGGACACCTCTTTGGCGATGTTCCAGCATTGTTCTTGGTGGCAATTGTCCTTGGCTTTTTAGCGCAGCGCAAAGTGGTGTCAAGTACATGAACGAGCGCAGAATGTCTGTGTATCTCCCGCAATTGAAGAGATAAGCAGCTGCCGATCTATCTAATAAGAGTTACAGCGTTGTTGAAGCGTGAGTAGAAAGCGGCATCAATTCGCTCTAATTCTTGCTGTAAGACAACTTGGTAGAGAAATACAAAGCGCGATCGCATCTCTTATAAACTGCAACACCGAATAGTACAGAACGCATCAATCGATTTGCTCGACAAAAGACTGAAGCAGCCGAAATAGCGATCGCAATTTTGCAGGTGTGAGTTACATCAAGTTGATGCGTTATACCATTTCCCAAAAATAATGATACAGATCCAAACCCAGAAACCTAGACTAAATGGGACTTTCTTAATTACGAATTACGAATTACGAATTACGAATTGGTATTACGCACATCCTCTCAAAATTAATTCTTGTGGCACTTGACTTGATGCATTTTTACAAAAAGCCAGGATATTCACTCCTCTCTCGGTATTTATTGCTGCTGAGTCTATCGATTGGAAGATGTATTTATCCTCAAAGCTTTGAGATGTTATGTGAAAGTACGAACAGGTTGACTTTGACACACTTGGTGTTTCATATCAATTAATCGATTCTATTTGTAGTTCGTAATTTAAACTCGTCATCTTCAGCATTCGCGATCGTACTCAACTATGCGATCGCACTCGTTTTTCATTCGACGTTGCAAAATACAGCTTTATCTAAGGAAAACATTGATTATGCCTAACTTCAAAATACTTTCTACTGGTCTAGTAGCGATCGCCTTATCTTTGGCGACTGGTTGCACGCCAACTGCTCAGCAAGACCAGAATACATCTGAAACTCCATCTGCCCAACCCGTGCAAACGACTGAGAGTCCATCACAAACTGTATCACCGACTGCATCAGGGCAAAATACCCTCAGTTCTTCAGACAGACAGTTTATGAATGAAGCAGCTCAAGGTGGTTTAGCAGAAGTCCAACTCGGACAACTGGCATCACAACGTGGAGCTAGCAATGCGGTAAAACAGTTTGCACAGCGTATGGTTCAAGATCACACCCAGGTAAACAATCAACTTAAACAGTTGGCGACTCAAAAAGGTGTCACACTGCCAACAAGTATTGACAGCACACATCAGCAAGTCCAACAACGCTTATCCAAACTTTCTGGTACTAACTTCGATCGCGAATATATGAATGAGATGCTTAAAGATCACGAAAAGGATGTCTCGGCATTTCAAACTGAAGCTCAACAAGGACAAGATCCAGACGTGAAAGCATTGGCGGCTCAAGCACTACCAACCCTCCAAGAACACCTGCAACAGGCTCGTTCCATTGTTAATCCTGGAAGTTCAACTAGCACCCCAGCTCCAACCAGTACCCCATAATACTGTTTCACCATCGTCTATTATTACAAACTCTTTGTGCTTGGGCGGACTCACGTAAAATCAAAGGTTTGAAACCCACCTAGATGGGTTTTTGCCTGTATAGCAAGCCACTGTGTTGGGCTGTTCTCCCAACTTTTAGCATTTACAATCCGCTAAACATTTTTAAAATATTGCAGAATACTATGTTGTCATTTGTGCCGCAGGAGATGAAAGACCCTGCTCCTTAGGTATGATGGGATGTTGATTTACATTCACCCTTGACTTATATCCATTGGATGTTGTTTTGAACAACGAATAAAATCACTATCTATATGGACATCGAGACACTGCTGCTTGTTGTCTCAGTCTGTTGCATCGAAAGGAAATTGCTAATGGTCTTGAATATCAAAGATCTGCGGATTGTCAGTCCTGCATTTACTACCCTCGAAAGGATTCCCAAACGCTTCACCAGTGAAGGCGAAAATATCTCACCCCCACTAGAGTGGAGCGGAGTGCCATCAGAAACTCAACAACTGGCATTGATTTGCCACGATCCAGACGCACCGCTGACTCGCGGGTTCACTCATTGGACAATCTACGGCATTTCGCCAACCGTTAGTCAGCTTGCTGAAGCAGACGGCAGCAAATTCACTGAAGGTATAAACAGTACTAATCAGCCGGGATACACTGGGCCTGCTCCACCAGTAGGGCATGGGCCTCATCATTACTATTTCTGGCTATACGCCTTGGACAAGGAACTCGACCTTAAACCAGGCTTGAACCGAGAGCAACTCCTTGATGCGATCGCCGATCGTGTCATTGAGCAAGCACGGCTGGTTGGCATTTATGAGCGCTGATATCAATTAATCATACTCAGCAGTGAAAATTGACGTTTTTAATCATATTTTTCCGCAATCTTACTTTAAGCTTGTTAAACTATTGCTTTAACAACTAAACCCTACTTCTCCCTCAGCTCATCTAGTGCTTTTTGAATAGCACGAAGGCAAAATTCTGGAGGGTCATCCTTAGCCTTTACCTCTTGCTTCATAAATTCGTTAACACGAAAGCTGAGAGTAGTTGTTAACTGTTCTTCTATATCAGATTTAATTGGCTCTAAATTTTCTGGAGTTTCCTTGGGATTAGGTATTGTAAATAAAAATTAATCTAACTTGTCGTAAACTCAAAGCATGAACGCAATGAGTAGTTCCCATCTAGTTGGAGATTTTTGGCTTTGACATCACCACCTCCTAACGCTCAACGGACACTATTATGCCCTCGATAAATCCACAATCCAAAATAGCCAAAAGCCTTATTTTTACTCAGCTGTATTGATATAAGCTAAATTGTAAATAAATATAAATAATTCTCAGACAGGACAGAACTATCCATGCGTGTAATTTTGATGACGGGCAAAGGTGGTGTGGGGAAAACATCAGTTGCTGCTGCAACTGGACTGCGCTGTGCGGAACTAGGCTATCGCACACTGGTTTTAAGTACAGACCCTGCTCACTCCCTAGCAGATAGTTTTGACCTGGAAATGGGACATGCACCTAAAGAAATTCGCCCCAATTTGTGGGGTGCAGAACTAGATGCGCTGCAAGAACTAGAAGGAAATTGGGGTGCTGTGAAGCGCTATATTACCCAAGTTTTACAAGCAAGGGGTTTAGAGGGAGTACAGGCGGAAGAATTAGCAATTTTACCAGGCATGGATGAGATTTTTGGCTTGGTAAGGATGAAACGCCACTACGATGAAGGAGAATTTGATGTCTTGATCGTAGACTCAGCTCCCACCGGCACAGCACTACGTCTGCTGAGTTTACCTGAAGTTGGTGGTTGGTATATGCGCCGTTTTTACAAACCATTTCAAAATATTTCGGTAGCACTTAGACCTCTGGTTGAACCTATTTTTAAACCAATTGCTGGTTTTTCTTTACCAGACAAAGAGGTGATGGATGCACCTTACGAATTTTACGAACAAATCGAAGCTCTAGAAAAGGTATTAACCGACAATACTCAAACCTCGGTACGCCTCGTCACAAATCCAGAAAAGATGGTGATTAAAGAGTCACTTCGCGCTCATGCTTATCTAAGTTTGTATAATGTTGCCACAGATTTAGTAGTAGCTAATCGGATCATTCCTAGCGAAGTACAAGACCCATTTTTCCAACGTTGGAAGGAAAGTCAGCAGCAATATCGCCAGGATATTCATGATAATTTTCATCCTCTACCTGTAAAGGAAGTTCCACTTTTCTCGGAAGAAATGTGCGGTTTAGCAGCTTTAGAAAGACTGAAGGAAACCCTCTACAAAGATGAAGATCCAACCCAGGTTTACTATAAGGAAACGACTATCAGAGTTGTACAAGATAAAAATGAATACTGTTTAGAACTTTACTTACCTGGCATTCCTAAAAATCAAATTCAATTGAATAAGACTGGCGATGAATTGAATATTACTATTGGTAATCACCGCCGTAATTTAGTATTGCCGCAAGCATTGGCAGCACTGCAACCTTCTGGAGCCAAAATGGAAGAAGATTTTTTGAAAATTCGCTTTTCTGACAATCAAAGAATTTAAACCAGAATTCAGAATTTAGAATAAAGAATTCAGTAATCTAGGAGTGAGGGATTGAAGCCAGCCACGCTAAATAAATATGGTTCTTCGGTACGTATTATGCTGGACTTTTTAATTAAAGTCCGTAACTTGCCTTGATAATCAAGCCTTACAGGCAGTTGTAGCGTTAATCTCATCACTAAGTCTCAAACGATAACAATAACGGCTGTTATTATTTTCCAGCAAGGGTTTCAAGCTGATTTACCAAGGTATTTAGCATAACAAGTAATGAAGAGCCATAAATATAAAGTAGGTAGCAGGATTTACGCGAAAAGATTCTTCATAAAGGTAGGGTATAAGGGTGTAATCCCTCTTCTAAGAAACAGAAATGTTTCTTTACATCCATAGAAAATGCGATCGCTTTCCTCGGACGCTTTTGTTACTTTCGTCAGACAAAAATCAAAAACCCTTATTTTTGGGGATTTCTATTAACTTAGGTGTAGGCTAGCTTGAGGAACTAAACCCAACAAACAAAAATCTTGTTCTTATTGGGTTTCACTTCTTTCAACCCAACCTACAATTATTTTTCTTTCATGAGAGTGATATAAAAGGGTTTAAATCCATGTATTTCTATACTCTTTACCTATACTAATAATTTTTCGTTTAAAAGCGTAAGTCATAGATGTGTGCTGCTACAATACTATTTTTTTAAGCGATTTAAAGCTCATAGTTTTTATCAAAAAATACTTGGGTTTAGCAATAATTTGCTTTTTGTTTTAACAGATAAAAATTACATAAAAAATAAAATTTTAATTAGCTGTATTTTTGACCGTAGTTTTACTGAAGACAAAGCAGTTAATTAAAATTAAAAATGTTTTTAGATTTATTAATGACTAGTTATTGATTTTTCTGATTTTTTTAATTAAAAGCAATGAACCCGAACGCTAAGCCAAATTTGCGGGTAGGTATCGATCGAGAAAGCGTACTGCGCCGAATTACAAATCGTATCCGTCAAACATTAGAGTTAAAGGAAATTATTACAGCGACAACAGCGGAAGTATGCTCATTACTTGAAACTGACCGAGTAATGATTTACAAATTTCATGCTGATGGAAGTGGTCAAGTCATTGCTGAGTCGATTCATGAAAATCGCTTACCGTCGCTACTGGGGCTAAATTTTCCAGCTGATGATATTCCACCCCATGCCCGTGAACTGTTTATCCAGGCAAGGGTACGTTCTGTTGTCGATGTTGATATTCAAGAAATTGGTCAAGTTTATCTGCATGACTTGGAAAATGGAGAAATTCTCTCAGAGGATATCCGTTATCGCCCTGTAGACCCTTGTCATGTCGAATACTTGAAGGCAATGGGAGTCAAGTCTTCTTTAGTAGCGCCTATTCTCTATCAAAATGAACTCTGGGGGCTACTGGTATCTCATAATTCTGAGTCACGTTCGATTAAAGAATATGAACTCGAAGTAGTACAGATGGTGGTAGATCAGCTCTCAGTAGCGATCGCCCAAAGTACCCTTCTGACTCAAACCCGCGAAAAAGCTGAGCGGGAAGCTGTTATTAACCGCATTGCTAATCTATTGCATTCACTACCCACAATTGTGCTACAGCCAGCTTTAGAAGCAGCCGTAGCTGCTTTTGATGGCGCTGGCGGTAGGTTGTGCATTAAAAACGAAAGTTTTAATCTCCAACATAAGAGTGCTAAAAATATAGCCGAGTGTTTGATTCCTGGCAGCGATTGTATCCAGTTGTATATCTGTGGGCAACAACCTGTGATGCCAGCAAAAACTATATATCCGCTGATGGAGCAGTACAACGTCTGGCAGGAATATTACAAATCTAATGATTATGATGTTTGGGCAATTTCTGATTTATATCAAACTCCAGGGCTGCGAACTTTACAACCTGCTTTTCAACCAACTAAAATTCGCAGCATTTTGATGATTCCGCTTCAGTATCGTCAGCAGTTAATCGGCTATTTAAGTATTTTCCGCAATGAAATAGACACAGAGACGCTGTGGGCAGGTGAGTTTGATCTCGATCGCAGGCAAGTATACCCCCGTCGTTCATTTGAAGTTTGGCGAGAATCTAAAAAGGCTCAAGCTCAGAAATGGACGGTTGAAGAAATTGAACTAGCTAGAGAAATCAGTAAACATTTTGCCTCAGCAATTCAGCAGTATGAACTATACCAGCAGGTACAAGCCTTCAATACAAAATTAGAACATCAAGTCAACAAGCGCACCATTGAACTGCAACGAACATCTGAACAACAACAGGCTGTATTTGGAGTCATTGATAAAATTCGCGAGTCTCTAGACACCGACACTATTTTTCAAACAACCACCAAAGAGGTTTGTCAACTTCTGAAAAGCGATCGCGTTTCTGTTTATCGGTTCAACTCTGATTGGGGTGGTGAATTTGTCGGTGATTTTGAGGCTGCTAGTCCCTACTGGTTAAACAAATCTCAATTAGGTATCAATACGGTTTGGAATGACACCTACTTACAAGATACAGAGGGAGGACGCTACCGCTACAATGAAACCTTTGCCGTAGATGACATCTACAAGATGGGCTTTACTCAGTGTCATGTTGATAATTTAGAGCAGTTTTATATCCACGCTTTTATCTTGGCCCCTATTTTTGTCGGTCAAAAACTTTGGGGTTTGCTAGCAACTTATCAACATTCTGGCCCCCGACAATGGCAAGCCTTTGAAGTTAACTTTTTCAGTCAGACTGCTGCCCAGATGGGAGTTGCACTCCAGCAAGCCGGGTTGCTCACCCAAACAAAACAGCAGACGTTAGATTTACAACAAGCAGCAGAACAACAGCGAGTCTTGTTTGAAGTTGTTGCCAAGATGCGGGAGTCTCTGAATCTGGATGCAATTTTTCAGACGAGTACCCAAGAAGTCTGTAAAGTGCTGCAAGCAGATCGTGTGGCTGTCTACCGCTTTGACCTAGATTGGAGTGGTGAATTTATTGCTGAGTTTGTCGGTGAAGGCTGGGTGAAACTGGTAGATGGAAATAAAAATACAGTTTGGCAAGATAGCTATTTGCAGGAAACCCAAGGTGGGCGATATAGCCACAATCAAACCTTTGCAGTAGCTGACATCTATCAGGCTGGTCACTCTGACTGTCACATTGAGTTTTTGGAGCAATGTCAAGCAAGGGCATATGCGATCGCACCAATACTTATCGGGCAACAACTCTGGGGTTTGCTGGCAGGTTATCAAAACTCCGCACCTCGCTACTGGGAAGATTCAGAAATTAAGTTCATTGCTCAGATTGCCAATCAGCTTGGAGTTGCCCTTCAACAAGTTGAATTACTCAGACAGACTCAAAAGCAGACAGACCAACTGGCACAAGCCCTACATAATTTACAACAAACTCAAACCCAACTCATCCAGACTGAGAAAATGTCCAGTTTGGGTCAACTGGTAGCGGGTGTTGCCCACGAAATTAACAACCCAGTGAATTTTATCTATGGCAATCTTTCTCATGTAAATGAATATACTGAAGATTTACTCAGTATGCTAGAACTCTACCAGCAAGAATGTCCCAACCCTAGCCAGGAAATTTTTCGTCATGCAGAAGAGATTGACTTAGAGTTTACCATTGAGGATTTGCCCAAAACTTTAGCCTCCATGAAAATAGGGGTCGATCGCATCCGACAAATCGTCATGTCTTTGCGTAATTTTTCTCGCCTTGATGAAGCGGAAATGAAGGCTGTGAATATTCACGAGGGTATTGATAGCTCTCTACTAATTTTGCAACATCGCTTGAAAGCAAAATCAGACAATCTCGACATTCAAATAGTCAAAGAATACAGCGATTTGCCTTTAGTAGAGTGTTATGCCGGACAATTGAATCAGGTGTTTATGAATGTTTTGAGCAATGCGATCGATGCTCTAGAACATCACCAGGAATCGGTAGTAGAACCTCATCACAGTCAAATTACCATCCGAACCACTGTTGGAGAACTTAAAAGCAACGTTAAGAGCGTGGTGATTCACATTACTGACAATGGTACAGGAATCCCAGAAGCGGTGAGGGCGAGAGTATTCGATCCGTTTTTCACCACTAAACCAGTTGGAAAAGGCACTGGCTTAGGACTATCAATTAGTTACCAGATTGTGGTGGATAAGCACAATGGTGTTTTTAAATGTGATTCGCAACCAGGTCTAGGAACGGAATTCTGGATTGAAATTCCAGTATGTCAAAATAATTCGTAATTGATAATTCGTAATTCGTAATTATTGCCGCAGGATTAAAATTTCTTGCTCTGAAGTAATGATTGCTCTCTCGTTTATGTCTCCCTTGATAATCAAAGGACTCATATTCTTCAACTACGAATTAGTTTACATACTGGGGGCTTGCCCATGCTCGCACTCGTTGCAGGCGATTGAGGATACGGTTAGCGAGGTCTACGCCCATTATTGGCTTGCACAGGTAGTCATCGGCACCTAGGGTAAAAGCTTGATTTTGAGTTTTCGCATCCGTCAGCACACTCAGAAATAACACGGGTAACTGTTGCCAACGCGGATCGCTTCGTACAACTTGGCATAGTTCAAATCCATTGATTTGCGGCATGTTTACATCTAACACTAGTACGTCAGGCATGACGACTTGCAATACAGTCCAGAATTGCTGAGGCTCTGCGAGAGTAGTAACTTTAAATCCCCAAGGATTAAGCAGTGTCGGTAGGGTACGTAACCAATCTCGATCGTCATCTACAATCATCACCTTTACCCCCATGTCTGAACCACTCAGCAATTGTATGACGGCGGCGATCGCTTGTTTTGGGTCAACTGATGGTTCTAAAAAGAGTTTCCCACCCCGACGTACTACTTCCAGACGGTCTGTTAACTCGCCCTCTGCCCCCACAACCAAAATTGGCAGGTCAGGATGGTGCTGTGTCAGGGTTTGCACCCACTCTCGGAAATCTGTAGTTTCTGTCTTTGACCTAGATTGAACTGAGGGTAGCTGGAGCAGAATCGCCTGAGGAAATTGACTGCCGACATCAGATATAGACTTAGAAGCCAACCAATCTCTGGCCACCTCAATCGTAGGTGCGATCGCACTGCGAATTCCACAACTTGCCGCCACTTTCACCAGGGATTGAGTGAAGTGAGAATCTCGATCTACAACCAACAACAAAGGTGAATGCTTAGAGGGCGACTGATGCTGGAGTGTGGTAGTATTTTGAATTTCCTGTTGTAAGCCATTTATCAAAGTCTCCATTAGCACAGCAGATTGCGGTTGTAGAGGTTTGTGGCTATCTAACAACTGCTCTAGTTGGCGTGCCAGTTGCATTCCGCTTGTCAGTCCAAAGGTTCCTAGAGTTCCCGCCAGTTTGTGAGCGATTTGTTGAGCTTGTTCTTGAAGTTGACAGTTGATTGAACCAGCTTGTAACTCTCTAGCTGCTTGAGATGGTATTGTCAATTGTTCGAGGATTTTTGGTTTATTAGTTACCCAAGTTTCATTGAGGAATGTTTGGTATTGTGCCTGCTGGTCAGAGTCGCGATCGCTCATAGCCCCATGCTCGAATGGCACTAAGTTAACGGTTAGGGCAAGTGATGCTCCTTCTCCTGACGGAGACACCGCGCGAACGTAGCTACCGCTAGCGCTAACGGATTCGACGCAAACCTGAGCCACTCCACCCTTAAGTTCTGCCGACTTTAAAGAAGTGGTATCCAATACTCCGACTTCCTCATCGTGTCCCCGCGTCCCCCGAAGTTTGCTCAACGGGGGGAACCCCCGCACGCAACTTCTCTCCGCGTCCCCGCGTCGGCTTATCAAGGGATAAGCTGCTCGCTGAGTTTCTGTGACTAAAGGTAAATCAGGCTGGAGTCTCGTTTCCTGCCCAGGTGCTTTTAGATAATATCCTCGTCCATGGACTGTGGCAATGAAATCTGGAGGGGCACCTGCTGCTACAAGTTTTTGGCGCAATCGACGGATATGAGAGCGCACCGTCGCCTCAGCCGGAAACTCTTCCGATGACCATAATCGGTCTAAAATCTCGCTGGTACTAAAGACATGCTGGCTATCCCAAAGTAGGAGTTCTAGCAACCTATATTCCTGGGTTGTGAGGGTTAGGAGTTGCCCATTGTAGGTCACTTCACAAGTGCTGGGATTCAGGAGTAAATCTCCCCAAGTCATTAACGGAAAGGGACTAACGCTACTGCGTCGAACCAATGCCCGAATCCGGGCAATCAGTTCTAAACCATCAAACGGCTTAACCACATAGTCATCCGCACCTGCATCCAATCCCCTGACTTTAGCCGTACTTGTATCCTGAGCAGTAAGTAAAAGAATTGGCGTAGTGTATCCCTCCGCTCGGAAGCGCTGGCATAAACTTATCCCATCCAATTTGGGCAACATAATGTCCAACACTATCAGGTCATACTCAAACGTTGAACCGTATGTCCAACCCATTTCACCATCTTTGACCGTATCCACGACATAGTGATTTGCCACTAAGCTTTTTGTCAACACCGCAATTAGTGACTCATCATCTTCTACAAGTAATATTTTCACGAATACCTCCGGGAAACCCATTTGTTTGTGGGTGAGGAAGTTAGAAAGCCCCTAAAGACACAGCAAGCTAAGAATACTAATGTGTTTAAAACAAGGGTATGAAAAACTAGTGCTAGTGGCTTTTGTGTTTTTTACTATCTTAACTACAGTTTTATTGCTAAGCTGCCGCACCTCTTGTAAGCCAAGGATAAAGAAGATTTATCTGCATCTTTGAAGTGTTCTTTACTGCCTGATGTTCGAGATTACTGCCGTTCAAAGATAAATATAATTGAGACTGGTTTCTGGGTTGTAGGGTGGCAAGGTTCCTGTAACTTCAGTAATCGGTAATTTCTGAGATGAAACTCATAAATCCATGATTCAACTGTTCTAAAGTACCAAGGGGCAGGAGAAAACGGCTGATTTCCGAGTCCTTGCCATGAAGTTTCCCGCCACCCATCTTGGTAGGGAAATTCACCGCAAGCGATCGCCGGATGAAGTGTTTGAATGATTATTTTGCCCTTGGACTCTAACAAACTCTGACCTGCTTCAGCTATCTCGCCAAGAGCGCGTTCTCCAAGAATTGAAAAGTTGCAGATGAAGCATGAGAAATGGTTTACAGTGCCAAATCTCTGTGACACAAGATCCGAGTATGAAGATACAAGAAAGCGGACATCGCCCGTACA
Organism: Dendronalium sp. ChiSLP03b; assembly: GCF_034531165.2. Lineage (NCBI taxonomy): Bacteria > Bacillati > Cyanobacteriota > Cyanophyceae > Nostocales > Nostocaceae > Dendronalium > Dendronalium sp. ChiSLP03b. The sequence goes on from NZ_JAVRBR020000076.1 coordinate 28,475, forward strand.
CCGTGATGATTCGATAAAATCGGCAATGGCATCAACCCCCCACCCATCAAACCCGCGTGCGAAGAGTTCGCGGCACAACCACCCTTCACCGCACCCAATATCCAAGAATGTTCTTGGTTCAAGTTCAATTACGGCTTCTAAAATAGCGGAGTCCGTCACCAGAACACGGCTGTCAATTTGCTTCTCACGAACTACATGAGTCCACGGTTTGGCATTCACTGCCCATGAATGAAGAATTAGTTGTTCGTTCTTGTCCATATTTCAACTGATAAGCTGTCGCGCCTACAAATTGCATTATTTTGATTGTGGGTAAAAGCTTCAAACTCTCTCCCCTGCTCCCTTTGTCCCCCTGCCCCTCTGCCTCTCTACCTCCCCTGCCTTTCTTCAAGCTTGGAGTTGCCAATGGAGAATTCTGGCAATTTGCTCGGGTAGGTCAAGAGAGTTAAAGGGTTTGGTAATCACGCCACTGACACCCAAATCATTAAATTGCCGCTTTTCTGATGTCTGTGCTTTGGCAGTCAAAAAAATCACCGGAATGTGTTCAGTTTCTGGATGTGACTGGAGTGCTTTAAAAGTAGCGATACCATCCATATCAGGCATCATCACATCCAGCAGAATTACATCAGGTTGTTCGGTTTGGGCAGTTTGGATACCTTTAGGCCCCGAACTAGCGGTAAACACGTCCCAACCCGCCGCCATACGGATGCCAAATAGCACTACTGTTTGAATAGTTTCTTCGTCATCAATAATCAAAACCCGTTTTGTAGTCATAGCAACCCGTCTCTTAGCCATGCAAAGCTGGCAATGTGAAACAGAAAGTACTACCTTCGCCAAGTGTACTTTCTGCCCAAATTCTACCCTCGTGTTGTTCGATAATTTTGCGGCAAATAGCAAGCCCTAAGCCTGTACCTCCTTTTTTGCGCGAATCTGATGAATCAACTTGTTGGAATCGTTCAAAGATGCTTTCGAGTTTGCCTTGAGGAATGCCTTGTCCCTCATCCTGAACGCAAAACAAAACTTCAGATTGTTGCAGCAACTCAACCGTCAACCACACAGTGCCGCCGATTGATGAGAATTTGATTGCATTACTGAGTAAATTTGTGAGTGCCTGCACCATATAATCTGAATCTACCCAAATCTGGATGTCTACTGGCTGTGTTACCAGAGTCACCCCATGTTGCTGTGCCATCGGCTGCATGGCTTCGGTGGCCTGAATCATTAAATCTGCGGCATTGCAGGTTTGCTTTTCCATGGTGAAATTGCCCGACTCAATCCGCTGCAAATCCAGAACGTTATTCACTAAGCGGACTAACCGTTCGGTGTTCTCATCGGCAATTTCTAACATTTGCTGTCCATCTGTTGACAGGGTGCCCAATCGTCCCGTGGCGAGGATTTTCAAGGCGCTGTGTAGCGAAGTTAAGGGAGTCCGCAATTCGTGGCTAACAACAGAGATAAATTCGTCTTTCATCCGTTCAATAGCTTTGCGATCGCTAATATCACTAGCCAGGGAAAAGAAGCCTTTGACAGTGTTTTGCTCATCGACATGGGGAATGTAGGTGACGTTAACTGAGCGAGAAATGCCGTTCCTTAGAGCGATTTCGTTTTCGTAGGTGACAACATAACCGGAAAGCGCCGCCTCTACATGACTCTGCATCCTTTGGTAGCAGTCCTCTCCCCATACGTCCTGAAGATGGCATCCGTGAATCTCGCTTAGGGATTGTTCGAGCCAATCTTCATAGGCTTGGTTGTTAAAGCGATATCTTTGTTGCTTGTCCACATAGGCAATTAGTACCGGCAGCGCGTTGGTGATCAGGCGCAATTGTTCCTCACTCCGCCGCAAGGCTTCTTCTGCCTGCATTCGGTCATTGATTTCTTGGTGTAGATTGCGATTTACGTCTTTGAGTTCGGCGGTGCGAACTTCGACAATTTCTTCCAAGTTTTCCAGTAATTGCGCCTGAGCCAGAGCAATGCTAATTTGATCTGCTAATTGTTGCATCAGTTCCAATTCAAAATCCCCCCACCGTCGCGGGCAATCGCAGTGATGGGCAATTAACAATCCCCAAAGCTGATTCTGAGATTTCGATTCATTCTGTTGATGGGAATTCAGGTTTTGCAGAATTGGCACAATCAGCTTGGCTTTGATATCGAATTGGTCGATAAACTCGATCAAACAATCGGCTAATCCTGCATCCGGATTGTGGACATTTGCGATCGCCCGTACGCGTCCTTGGGCGTATAACTGCTGATACTCCTGTGGGAAAACTTCTTCAGGAAACTCTAAATCTAGAATCTGGGGATATTCTGGCAGAACGGCTTCGCTAATAGCTTTACCTGTTCCATCTGGAAAAACCTGATAAATTAGTACCCGATCCGCTTGCAAAATTCGTTGCACTTCTGTGACTGTAGCCCGCAGAATTTCCTTTAACTGCAACGATTGCCGAATTTTCAGGGTGACTTCCGAAAACAACTCAACCCATTGGCGCTGACACCATAACTCATCTTGTGCAGATTCTTTACGGTCAGTAATATCTCGCAATATTACGAGATGCTGATGGGGAACTACATTCAAAGTTAAGGTATACTCTACCTCTCGTCGAATGCCATCGGGACGCAACAGATATAGTTCGCCAGTTTGTTGGTTCCCAGTTTGCACACTCAAACAAACTTGTTCAAAGTTAAAATCGGTGTCTGTAAAATCAGTTAACAGCTGCCCTACCAGTGCTTCATGGTATAGACCAAATAGTTGGCAAGCAGCAGCATTAATCTCTAACAGACAACCTAAATCATCCGTGACGGCGATCGCATCACAAGCTTTCTCAAAAACGGGTTGGAGTAGCTGTTGCTCTTCTTGCCGATGGTTTGATGTTGTGGAACCAGATTTCTGGTTACGAGTTCGTAATGATTGCCGAGAGGATGAACGCTTAGACATATAAGGGAAGGGCAACGATTCTGGAAAAAATGTATCGTTACTCATAACTAACTCTGTATTTTATTTCAATACCTTCGTCAATTTACGAAGGATTGACATCGAAGAAAGGCAGAAGGTGAGCTACTACGGTGGACGGGTTCCCAAGGCACTCCGTTGGGGAGGCAGTACGTTGCGGAGGTTCCCTCCGTTGAAGTAACTGCCGTCGGCTTTGCCGACTTGTTCGCTCAAGCGTGTTCCCGCAGGGTAGGAAGTGCCGTTAGCGACAAAGGAGCGTCACCCATTCGCTCAAGCGCGTTCCCGCAGGGTAGGGCTGAAGGCAGAGGTATTTAACCTTTATTTAAGCAATTAATAGGAATCTTAATTACAAATTCTGTGCCTTTTCCCGGAGTAGATAAACAGCTAATTTGTCCGCTATGTTTTTTCACTATAATTTGATAGCTTATAGATAAACCTAGCCCAGTACCTTTGCCAACAGTTTTAGTAGTAAAAAATGGATCGAATAACTTTGTTCGGACTTGTTCATCAATTCCGGAACCATTATCTTGAATGCTAATTGTAACCCAATTATCCTCTATAAAATCAGTTGCAATTTTAATTTTAGGACTACTAATATATAATTTTTGACTTTCAGCTTCTTGGGAATTGATTACTGATAAACTAGAATTTTTATATGAATCTTCTAGTGCATCAATGGCATTGGCAAGAATATTCAGAAATACTTGATTAATTTGGCTAGAATAGCAAGTTACTCTAGGAATTGTTCTATACTCTTTAATAACTATAATTTCTGGACACTCATTTTTAGCTTCTAAACGATGTTTTAACATCATTAAAGTGCTATCTATTCCTTCATGAATATCAACTTCCTTAATATCTGCTTCATCTAACCTAGAGAAGTTACGTAATGACTGGACAATTTCTTGGATACGCTTTGTTCCTGTCATCATCGATTGAAATATGTGAGCAAAGTCTTGGATAATAAAATTAAAATCCATGACTTCGATTTTATTTTGAATTTCTGGGGGATTGTTAGGAAAATGATTTTGATAAAGTTTTACTAATTCTAATAATTCTTCAATATACTTTTGAGCATAGTAAAGGTTACCATAAACAAAGTTAATAGCATTATTAACCTCATGAGCAATACCAGCAACCATCTGACCTAAGCTAGACATTTTCTCAGCTTGAATCAGCTGAGCTTGAGTAAGTTGTAACTCATTTAATGTTTGTCTTAAAGCTTTTGTACGTTCTTGAACGCGAATTTCTAGTTCTTCGTTTGCTTTTGAGAGAGCTTCTTCTGCTTGTTTACGTCTTTGAATTTCTTTAGATAATTCGTCTAGTTTTTTATTCAAAAGGACAAAATTATTACTAGTGGTAGCACGATTTTCCAAACGTAGGAGAATCAGAGCTGATGACTCAGAAGACAAGGGTTGAATAACTGCACCCTGACTACGACATATTAATGTTTGCCCATCATTTTTGCGTATAGTCAGAGTGCCAAGAATCATTGCTCTACTGGTTGAACAAGCTTGCAAATACTTGATTAGATCGTTGGCAGGTTCAATGACTAAATCAAAGAGCATTCTTTGTTTGAATTCCTGACGGCGTAATCCCAACAAATTTGCTGCTGGTTGATTGCCAGCTAATAGCTGACCATCACCGTTTACCATTAGTAATGCTTCTGGTAAAACTCTGGCAAATTCAAGAAACTGTTCAGGAGTCATAGGTTTCTAATTTGAGAGTTTACTATGCTTCTAGTCCTCTAAAGTATTCTCGACCTTCTGCATCTTCTGACTCTTCTGTAACTTTTAAATAAACAACCACTCTGCATCCAGCAGCACCTTGTGCTATGGTTTCTTGCAATTCTACTTTGGCATATCCAAGATTGTTAGCTGTTATCGTCCCAAAAACATTTGAGGTCATCATACACATGGCGGGGCGATCGCGTACTTTTTCCGCAAATGGGCAGATACGGTTACCAAATACAATTTTTTCTTCGTTCTGCTCAATTATATAAAAATCGCCTTGAATTCGTTTTTTCAAATCAACTAAAACAGCTGCGACTTGCTCAGGGGAAAGATTTGAAACTTCCAAGGCAGACTTATAATTTTGGTTAATCTGCTTACCCATCCTTTCCCCAACTACACTAATAAATCCAGAGGCTTCTTCTAATCCAACTACTTGCTGTAAAGTACCAGATAATTCGCGAATTAATGTGCGTAAGAATATATCCCGCTCCAAAGGTATATTGATAGCGTTTATCGAGGACTCAAGGGAATTGTTCATAAATTCTAAGGTTGCAGTTTTTGAACTACAGTCTTAGAATTCCCCAACATGTCGCAAAAATAACTACTTCACAAGCCAACTGGTACAGCACAGCGAAAATAAATCACCTCTTTTTTTTAAAAACAGATACATCAAGCAACACACACACGCGATCGCAACTGAATCCAAACTACTTATGTAATTCTACGGTCTTTGTCTGCTATTATTTCTAACTAAATCTAAACGAGATAATGCACTAGTGGCTGACTCTCGTACATAGGAGTCGGCAGACTCATCATTAACAAGAGCTGTGAGTATCTCCGCTCCCCGGCTATCACCAATGGTGGCGAGGGCATTTACAATCGCTACTGCCAGCGCCACGTTATCTGTTGTCTCCAGAGTCTCTATTAAAATGTCTTGACCGGGAACACCAATCTCACCCAAAGCCATTACGGATGTCAGACCGACAACAGGGTTTGGGTCATGGAGTGCAGTCTTTAATCCTTGCAAAGCTTCGTTAGGGAAGGGAACGTCAGGATAGTTGACAGCGATTTGGGTTAGTCCCTTGGCACAACTGCTTTGAATGGTGACATTCTTGCTGCTCAGCAATAACTCAACTAGCGGCATTGTGGCATCTGGACCGATGACACCCAGTGCTTTGACAGCTGCCCGTCGATAAGTAACGTCTTCCTCTCCTAAAATGTCTATCAGTCGAGGAATGGTAGTTTCATCGCGGGTTTCTGCCAGTTCTAGTGAAGCTCGTTCCCGCAAGTGGGGATTGGGATGTTTTAGTTGTTGAAAAAGATGGTCTTGAGTCATAAGTTGTCAGTGGTCAGTTGTCATTAGTAGAGACGCGATTAATCGCATCTGTACAGTTGTCAGTTGTCAGTTGTCAGGAGGCAGAAGGCAATAATTATTCTCCGCGTCTTTGCGTCCCCTTATCTCCTCCGCTTTCTTTATAATTTTCCTGCTTTTGCACGAATCAACCAGTCTTGGTCGTTGGCAGCGATTTTGTGAGCGCTGGTATCGCCGAGCTTCTCTAATGCCATTAATGTGGCATATTTTAAGTCCCAGATTTTTGTTTCCAGGCTTTTTTTCAGTTCGGGAATGGCTCTTTGGTCGCCGAGTTCGCTCAAAGCGATCGCTGCTGCTGTCCGGGATTTTTGATACTGGGGTTGCGGGTTGTGCAATGCTTCAACGAGCAAATCGTAGGCAGGGGCATGTTTGAGCCAGCCGAACAGCTTCATTACATGGAAATGGGCACCATAGTCGTTGTTAGCTTCTTCTGCATAGGTGGCAAAGAGTGCAGCTGGTGCATCCTCTGAGTACTGTTCGAGAATGGTCTTGGTTGCTAGATAGCAGCGCCCAAAGTCTGTTTCATACAATTGCTGTATGAGAAATGGCAAGGCGGGCGATCGATCGTAGACATGTACCAATTCCAAATCGTTAGGATGGTCGCGCAATGTTTGCTCTAGATAAGGTTGAATATCTGCAAAGGCAATTGCTCCTTCAGGAATTCCAGCGTCTGCCAGCATCCGTATCCCCCGCAGCCGAAAGACAAGAGATACCGGACACCGCGCAATGTTGGGAATAGCGTCGTAATACTTGGCATCGATTAAATCTTGGATGGACAGCCGACGAGCAAGCACATTCGGGTGTTGCAACATCGCCACTACCTTCGCCATGTGAGTATAGTCTCTCGTAAAACGGCAGACTGCCGCGATCGCTGCACTTGCTGTAGGTGCGTCATCGTCGTCTACAAATTTGCGAATTCTCTCTAAAGCAGGTTTGTAATCCAACTTTGTCAGCGTATGAATAATCACCCGATAAGTTTGTCCTGGTTTGTCCAGCAGTTGAGCTACTTCTTCGAGGATATCTGAGTCTTGAGTGCCAATTTCAGCGATCGCCCAAACTGCATTTTCCACGGTATAGCAGTCTTCATCTGCCAGACAAGTGCGAATTACGGGTAAAGCTTGCGTCGCCTGTAGCCGCCCTAAACTTTCCACCGACTTCCGTCGTACGATGCGGTTATCTAGTGAATGGTCAGTTTTCTGTACCGCTCGCATCAAAGCATTAATCGAGCGCTCCGTTGGAAAGTTTACCAAATGAGAAGCGGCAATGTAGCGAGAATCATCCTCATTCACTTGTTCTTGAGGCGTATCTAAAATGGCAATAGCTTGGTCTTCTGTGAGATTAAAAATATTAAAAAAGCGTTTATCCATAAAATTAGGGGTGTAGGGGTGCAGGGGTATAGGAGTGTAGGTGAAAGTAAGAGGAGTAATATTAATTCGTAATTTGTAATTAAGAAACTCGATTTAATCTGTGACTTTACTTTTTTCAAATTGGTATAACAAAAGTTTAGATGAAAACTATGTTTCCCTAAACCCCTACACTTTTAGTTCTACATAAAAACAAGCCTGGGGATTCTTTGCCAGTACTCAACCTTACTAGGTAAAGCAACACGCCAAGAGTCCTCAGGCTTGTAGGGCAGATTCTACCCTGTTACGAACTTACAAGTCTAGCAATTCGACTATGACAAAGAGTTGATTGCGTAGTCGAGGAGAGCATTGTATTCAACCAACGCTTGAGCAGACAAGTCGCGAGGAGAACAACCGCGATTGCGAGCAAATGTCAATGCTTCAACGTAAGGAGCAGTTGGCAAGCCTAAAGCACGATAAACTTCGCGCTGACCAGCAATACCCCACTCATCCAATGGACCTGTACCACCGACTACCAAGCTATACTGGATCAGACGTAGGTAGTGCTTGACATCACGCAGACACTTATCTTTGAAAACCTGAGTAGAGTTAGCTTCGCCAGAATTGTTCAGGTAAGGATACTTTTTGATAGAAGCATCGTAAGCTTCTTTAGCAACTTGATCGAGATTGTTGCCTAGCTTTTCAGCAGCTTCTAGACGAGCAGCTGCACGCTGAATGCTACCTTGAACTGATTCTAGATCGGAACTGGTAGGAAAACGACCAGCCGCATCAGCGGACGCAATCACGGTGGTAAGAACTGATTTCATGCTTATATCTCCGAATGGATGTTATCAGAACGTCTCGGTAATCGTTTTGAAGCTTGAGTTTTGAGTTTTGAGTTAAATTTTCTAACTCATAACTGGGATGAGGACTAGCTCAGAGCCGAAATAACGCGATCGAAGTAGCTAGCTGCTTCAGCGGTCAGCGCGGAGCAGTCACCTTGAGCAGAACCCATTTTGCGGAATCTCTTACCACCTGCGGCTTCAGTGTTGGTGTCATTGATGTGAGCAAGAGAGCTAGCCTTCATGATTTGAACGGCACGCACGCTGGAGGTGGTGGGTACGCCCAAAGCAGCATAAGTTTCTTTCAAACCGTTCAAAGCACGATCGTCGAGAACGGAAGCATCACCAGAAAGTAACGCATAAGTAACGTAGCGCAGGAGGATTTCACCATCACGCAAGCAAGCAGCCATGCGACGGTTGGGATAGCAGTTACCACCAGCTTGGATCAAACCTTGGTTTTCGCAAACGATACCAGCTACCGCGTCAGAAACGATACAGCTAGCGTTGCTAGCGATCGCGTTAACTGCATCTAAGCGCTTGTTACCTTCAGCAATAAACTTCTTCAGTTCTCCAATTCCGCTGGTGCCGATAGGAGCAGTGCTGGCATCTGCTGCGACTACAGATCTAGAAAAAGCATCAAGAACCATTGAGCTCTCCTTGTTAGTAAATCAGGATATCGCCTGTCGTTTGACAAGACATATAGAACATAAAAGATGAGGGGTACCTCAGTCTCAGTTATGAAAAACAAAGCAACAATCCTTAACATTCACAAAATAACCCTCAATCAGAGTCTTCTGACTGAGGGCAATAAAAATAACGATTTTCAGATATTTAGATCGATGAAACACCCAATTTAGGGAAGTCAGCGGCCATGTTAGTTTTGAATTTTAGGTTTTTCTTCTAATCCAAAATTGATAATTTCATATTTAAAATTGACTGGCTCCCCAAGCAAACGCATATTACAGACAATCAAGATCCTTTATAAAACACTCAAATCAATAAGGATTAGCAAAACAAGGTAGATTGCGCCTGTCGATGAGGATACGGCTAAACTTGCTTGAGCAGATGCTTAATTACGTTTTCTTTGATCATTAGTTGTCGTAAAACCTCTAGAAGAAACTCCTGAGATTGCTGTTGGTTTAACCCCTTAACCTGCTCTTCGTAGACCTTGAGGTTAAATTTTTGCTCTAAGCTGAGTCCTGTTGGCATATCCATAGTTTTTACCTCCGGCTTTTCGCAACATGCCTCGTTCAACTTTCTATATCTAGATTAACAAAAGTAACACATACTTGACAAGTGGCCGCTTTTAGACGTTTCCGAATAAAATTACCCCACTAATTCAATTTATACAAGTAGCATCTAGAGAAAGCATCTAGAAGATGGGAGATTATGAAAGTATCTGAAGGAGTAGGAAAGCTGAGGGGCAGAGGGACAGAGGGGCAAGGGAGCGGAGGAAGAAATAACCAACTACTGACCCTACCCTGCGGGTTCTGCTTTAGCAGTACGGGTGACGCTCGATGACTCGCTAACGCTTTTAGCGCCGCCTTTTGGGCGAAGACTCGCTAACGTCAGTTGTTCATGGGGGAAACCACGCCACTTGCTACCCTGCGGGTTCTGTGTTCGCGCTAGCGTCTCCATAGGAGAAGGAGTACAAGTCGGCAGAGCTGACAGCAGTTACTTCAACGGAGGGAACCTCCGCAACGTACTGCCTCTGCAACGCAGTGGCTCCCCAAAACCACACTGACTCACAACTGACAACTGACTTCTGCCTCCTAGTTTTATGATGTAGAAGGTAGAGTTACTCAATTTTGAACACTAGAAAATATCCTCGATAGGAGTCAGATTTCAATTTATGGATGCAATGGAGTTTTTTCAACTCAGTACTGGGCGGTGGCGATCGCAACGCACCACACATCACTTGGCCTTCAAACGCTCTGAAAAAGGTGAATCCGAAATTCAGATCGAAGTTCTGACCGCTGACGATCCTAAAATAATTGAGATTTGCCAACTCCATGAATTTGACTCTAGCTTGGCAGTCGGTGGAGCTTTTGTTTCTTGGCAAGGCTCAATGGGATGGGATAGAGAAGAAGAAAACCACACAGGTTCGACTGTGTTTGCACTGTTACCAGATACCGCTGATGGTCGACAAGGAACGCTGCTGCGGGAGCGAGGTTATGCCGAAATTGTCCCTGTAGCAGGTCGCTATCACATGGATGAAGAGGATGGGTTAGTTTTAACGACCGAATACGAAACCATGAGTTCGATTGAACGATTTTGGTTTGCCAGCCCCAGCCTCCGGATGCGGACTAGTACTGTGAAACGGTTTGGCGGTTTCAGTACTGCTACATTCTGTACTGAATTCCGGATTGCAGATGTTTCAGAGGCTGCCTCGAATGCAGATGTAGCTGGTCTCTCAAACCTTAACCCCGAGCAAATTCAAAAAGCTATTGAACCGACAAAATCTTTTTCCTTCTTTGGCTGGTAAATTGCTGCTGACAACCAGCACCGATCCATTTACCCGTGGGTTAGATTACCTGTATGGTGTTCGCAGCTTGGCTTTAGACCCAGGGATAGTGGATGTGGTTTATGACTTAGACAACCGCATTCCTATCTGTACCTGGGTTGGCAATCATATTGATGCGCTTAACACTAAACTCAACGTTTATCTCCAAGCTTGCCATGACTGTTTTCATCCGTGGGAACAGTGTGCGATTCAGATATTAGCGGCTCCCTTCGCTCAATCCTTTGGGATTGATGGTCTGTGTAATCTGCAAACAGACCCAATTACTATCCTGATTGATGTGGGACGAGTGCTGCCAGAAGACTGGTGGTTATTGGTTATGCACGAATATGCCCATGCTCATGCTGGTTCTCCTGGACATCATCAGGAGTTTGCTAAATCTTTAGCTCATCTGTGCCTGGGACTAGCGATCGCACCTCCTTCCTGTCAACCTGGTATGGAAGCTAGCTTGCGGTCTTATCCCAACTGCCGTCCTACTAAAGACCCTTTGGCGTTTTGGCGAGGACTAGGGTAAAGCAAAGAGGCAGGGGGAGCAGGGGAAGCAGGGGAGCAGAGGGGCAGAGGGGCAAAGGAAGAAATAAATAACTCTTAACTACTGACCACTGACTCTTAACTCCCCAATCCCTTGAAAATGAAAATCAAATTAACATATGTAACGCTTCATTAAACTAAATCGAATAAAAGTCCCCCTTAACCGTATGATTGTGAGTAATTATGCAAAATATTTTGTAAAGAAAGGAAGTTTTTTCGGCGTGGCAATTCCTCTTTTAGAGTATTCTCCATCCTCTCAGAATCAGCGTGTTGTCGGGTACGAAGTTCCTGGGGATGAGCAACCCCGGATCTACTCCACACAAAACCTGCTTTCTTCTACGGAACTAGACAATCTGATCGAAGCGGCATATCGTCAGATTTTCTTCCATGCCTTTGCTGCGGATCGCGAACGTTTCTTGGAGTCCCAACTCCGCAGTGGTCAAATCACTGTTCGAGACTTCATTCGTGGCTTATTGCTGTCTAATACATACAAGCGTAGTTTCTACGATCTCAACAGCAACTATCGCTTTGTTGAGCAAACAGTACAGCGAGTCCTCGGTCGTGACGTTTACGATAACCGGGAAAAGCTTGCTTGGTCAATTGTTGTTGCGACAAAGGGTAATAAAGGCTTTGTCGATGATTTACTCAACAGCGATGAATATTTAGAAGCCTTTGGGTACGACACCGTTCCCTACCAGCGTCGTCGAGTTCTACCTGGACGAGCAGAAGGTGAACTGCCTTTCAACATCAAGTCTCCACGCTACGATGATTACTATCGCGGCAAATTGGGCTTCCCACAAGTTATATGGCAAACCGTCGTTCGTAGCTACGTTCCTCAAGACAAGCAGGCTAAAGCAGGTAATCCATCTCTATTCCTCGATATGGCGCAGAGCATAAATCCACGAGGTAATCAACCTCAACAAATCTCGGCGCAGAATATTAATATTGAGCAGTCTGTACCTTATCGCAAATTGTCTGGCATAAATTAGGCATATCCCTGTTCAGTTCATGGGGACATTGCAAAATTTGAAGCTTGGAGATGAGAAGTCAACGATTTCCCACTTCCAAGCTTCAATTGTATTCTTTAGTGTAAATACAGAGTAGGGGAGACGCGGGAACAAGGAGAATAACTCCTTTTGACCATTGCCTACTGACACTACCCTGCAGGTTCTCCGTTCGCGCTAGTGTCTCCGTGGGAGAAGGAGTATGGGTGACGCTTCTGCGTCGCTAACGCTGCGCTAATGTCAGTTGTTCATGGGGGAAACCACGCCAGATGCTCCACTTGGGGAGCCACTCCGTTGCGGTGAGCAGTCCGTTGGGCGGCTTCGCCGACTTGAAGGAACTGTGAACCCTGCGGGAAGGCGTTCCCCCATTGTAGGCGGAACGCCTTCCCGCAGGGTAGGAAGTGGCGTGAGACCCCAAGACCGCACTGACTCGCAACTGGCAAATGCCGATCAAGCACTTTCCTCATCCTTTGCGCGAAAGCCTAGCTCCATCAGTGCTTTGCGGATTTTAGCTTTAGAAGGACGAATTGTGGGAGGAGTTAATCCCATCTCTCTAGCAGTCTCAAACATCTCTCTCATCAGGACATCTAGAGAGTTATCATTCGCATCTTCTGGGAGCTTCTCAATTCTTCCTTCGTAAGCTAGTGTGTAAAGTTCTAGATGGTGCATATCCATTACTCTAGCCAGCTTCCTCAAGGTTTCAGGCGTGGGACAGGTTCCTTTAAAGCAGGCTCCTCTCAGCCTGGGTTGAGGAATTCCAGACAACTCTGCGAGACGGTTCATACTGATACCCTGCTCTTCAAGATGTTGAAGAATTAACCGTCCTAACGGGGAGCAATCTTCATATTTTATTTGTAACCTTGCTGGCATTATCTCAGTATCAAGGGGATACGGTTATCTATAGGATAAGCTGTAAAACATTTAATTTGCAATAACGCAATTACCTTTATGTTTTAATTTCGTGACTTATTTAATATTAGCTTGTTATTGTTATATTGGTCTATGTAATAATTTTTGTAATTTTTGTACTGATTTTAATCTTTGTTCTAATACCGTATTGAAACTTATCTGGAATTGCTTTTGAGGCTTTTATCTATTCTTAATTTTTTCTGGAAATGCTTGTTTTTTATATGTCATAAGCTTGTGTATTTTGTCTAAATATAAACCTAGTTTTTTGCTTTAAATCTGAAAGTGTTTGAATTTCTCCTTGAAGATTATAGCGGGCAGATTGTTCCGCTACCTCGAACATCAAGGGCGTAAAGTAGATACGTTGGCGCTGCAAAAATCGCTCTAAAACCTGCCTCCGACCTGCAATGTACTCGGCTTCTGATACCCAGGCATATTCCTGACGAATTGCATAGGCGTATTCTTGATATTGAATTGGGTTAGCAGCTAAAATCGCCAAGTCTGCATCGAGTAGGACTTGGCTATTATAGTCATCCGCAGCAGCTTGGTGATATTTAGTGTTAAGAATGAGACGGCTGACAGTGTCTATAGTATTTGTTGGAATTCCCAAACTACTTAGCAGATCGCAAGCAGAGTTCGCGCTTCTTTCTTCGTTATCTTTAGCCTGAGTGTCATACACAATATCATGAAACCAAGCAGCAAGTTTCACCGCAGCGAGGTTTTGAGGATAGGCTTGCAAAGTATCAACTGTGCTGAGGACTTGATGAATGTGTTTTAGTGTGTGGTAGTAGCGATCGCCAGTAGAATAAGCCTCAACTAAACAAGTAAAGCCTTGCTCAATTGCTACTCCATCGACTCCAAAGCCTTGGAGTGTATGTTGCCAGTGACAAAATAATTGCACCGCTATTTTTATCTCACTAAAGACTGAATTTGCTGAATACTTGGCGAGGGAGGGAGTGGCTGGTTACGAAAGCTAGGATGTTGGGCATCAATTTGGCGTGCTTTTGTCACAAGCCGATTAAATGACAGATCGGTAAGTTTTAATTGATTAAAAAATTCCTGTGGATCGCAAAGATGAGTGTTTGGTAGCTTGTGTCCCATTTCTTTGAACACTAAACCAAGAGGCACATTAATTTCATCTTGGAGTTTGAGATATCGACAGAACATTGGGCCGTAAGCTGCAATTACCGAACCAACCCCACCTCTTACTTGTGCCCAACCGACATAATACAGTCCTTTGTAATCATCAAGAAACGAGTCTGCGTAACATTTGACTACCGACCCTTCAACGCGCTGAAGTTCTGGAGGTAGGAATGGATAAGCAACATAGTAACCTGTTGCACAAATGATGAGGTCAAATGTCTCTCGACTACCATCTACAAATTCCACTTCCCAGCCATCGAGGCGACTTACAGCAAGCTTGGGAGTGATTCTGCCATGCTTGAGGTAATAGGGCACTTCACTATTGATAGTAGGATGTTTCTCGAAAATTCGATGTTTAGGTTTGGATAGACCATAATCTTCGTGGCTACCGAAACTCAGACGGATGATTGCATATACTGTGAACCGCGACAACCATTGTGGCGATCGCCATTTAGGTAGACTTGGAACTGAGACTCCAGCAAATTTATGGCTACCGAAAGCCTGACGTATAATTTTCAGAATTGTCAGCCGTTGCAACCATTTTGGCGATCGCCATGCTGGTAAATCAGCAACTGGGATGCCAGCAAATGTCTTTGGGATAAACCAAACTGATTCGCGCATACTCAAAACAGACTTGGCACTGACGCGGGCTGCTTCTGCGGCTATATCGCAAGCTGAGTTTCCAGCCCCAATCACCAAAACTCGCTTTCCACGCAGTTGGTCTGGATGCTTGTAATCTTTTGAATGGATAATCTCACCGTTGAATTCTCCCTGAAATTTGGGAAAACGTTTGCACCAGTGATGACCATTGCACATCACTACCCCTTTGTAGATTCGCTGTTCTCCATCAGCAAAAGTGACTTCCCAAAGATTATTTTCAACTGGTCGCACATAACTAATTGTACGATTCAGTTCAATCTGTTCGCGCAAATCAAAGCGATCGCAAAAGGCGTTCAAATAATCCAGCATGTTCTGGGCGCTGGGAAAGTCAGGATAATTATCTGGCATGGGGAAATGAGTAAATTGGGTAATCTTGCGTGACGAAATAATGTGTGCAGTTTCGTAAACGCCGTGATACCAATTTCCGCCGATATTATCGCTAGCATCAACTTGATCGTATGGGATATCAGCAGCTTTAAGTGCTTGAGCCATACCCAATCCAACAAAACCAGCCCCGATAATTAGATGTTTGTCAGCAGTATTGATTATCTTCTGAATTTTAGTAGAGCTACTTACCTTGACCACCTTTCAACCTCCTGACGAATGCATCATTAATCCAGTTCACTATCTGAGGAAAATATCGTTTGAGAAGATGGGCTTTTTTAGCTGTTGCATCGGGAAAGACATGCAATTTGTTATGAATAATTCCTTGAATCGTGGCACGCATAACCTTAGCCGGATCGGTTGCCACATGTTTGAGAAAGTCCTGGCTACTCTTGCCTAAACTGCCAAACCGTTCGCACTGAAGAATTGGGGTACGGCTAAAAAAGGGATAAACAGCCGTGACCTTTACATTGTAGTCTTTTACTTCATGGAAAAATCCTTCACTGAACCCACGCAAACCAAATTTGCTAGCTGAGTAAGGAGTTAATCCAGGTAATACCCACCAGCCTGCTAATGATGAAATGTTGACGATGTGCCCCTGTTGACGGGCAATCATATCAGTAGCAAATAAGGCACTTAATCGCATCGGTGTTAGCAGGTTGATTTGCATCAGACGTTCCCATCTCTCGTTGGGAATTTCATCCATGCGACCAAAGAGGGCAATACCTGCATTGTTAATCAAAATATCGATAGGAATATTAAGTGCTTTCACCTGATGATAAAGGTTTTCACATCCCTCACGGGTAGAGAGATCGATACCCAGACAAGCCAGTATATCACCTGTAAGAACTTGCCGTTGAATGACTGCAACTCGTTCGCGTACAACAGCTTCATCTAGATCCGTTAAAATTAGTCGGCTACCAGCCTCTAATAACTGTCGAGTCAGTTCTTGTCCAAACCCACCAGTTGCACCAGTAATCAGTACAACTGCTTTGTCTAACTGGGTCATATTTCTGTTCCAAATTATTAATTAATGAAATGCTTTCTAAGTAGACAATTTCGTAAATTCGGGACCAATTGAGAGTTTAGATTGAAACGCAAAGAAGCACAGAGAAACGCAAATTATTCGCTACAAATTAATGAAATGCTGTACTAAAAGTCTTTACCAAAGGCACTAAAGTTAGATTTTTACAAAAATTTAGACTTAACGACATTAAAAATACTTCTTATAAAGGTGTACAGACTGACATTGGCAACTTTGCCAGCATCACCGTAATGCTATTTTACAGTTTCTGCAAAAATTCTCTAGGAAAAAACGTAAATATACCTATGTTTTATATGTGGTGGCAGCAAGATGAAAGAGTCACAATAGAAAACACAGACTTCAAGGTGACTGGGTATTAGGGATCGGCGATTAGGGATCGGGGATTAGGGATTGGGGGATTAAGTATTGGGGATTAGAGAAGAAATTTCCCAGTCCCCAACCCCCAGTCCCCAACCCAGTCCCCAAAATTAAGGAGATGACTATCAGTGGTATTACAAGTAAAAACAAGCACCTACGAAGCTAAAACTCAAGAAATTGCTAAACAACTTCTAGCAGCAACTCAAGAAAATCGCTCTTTTTTGGGTTCTTTACGCGATCAAATGCGCTGGGATGATAAATTACTCGCTTGGGCGATGAGTAACCCAGGTTTACGGGTGCAATTATTTCGCTTTATAGACACTTTACCTGCATTGCACAGTAAATCAGAAGTTGCTGCACATTTACAAGAATATTTAGGAGACGAGTCTGTAGAATTGCCAGCAGCCTTGAAGGGAATATTAAACTTTGCTAACCCTGACTCAATGCCAGGACAGGTTGCCGCTACAACCGTTGGCACAGCGGTAGAAACACTGGCTCATAAATATATTTCTGGGGAAAATATTAAACAAGTCATTAAGACAGTTGAAAGACTGCGAAAAGAAAAAATGGCTTTCACCATCGACTTACTGGGTGAGGCGGTGATTACTGAAGCTGAAGCGCAATCTTATCTGGAACGCTATCTAGAATTGATGCAACAATTGGTAGAAGCATCGAAGAGTTGGACAACAATTCCTGCCATTGATGAAGCTGATGGGGAAGCGCTACCAAAAGTCCAGGTTTCTGTGAAATTAACGGCGTTTTATTCGCAATTCGATCCATTAGATGCTAAAGGTAGTGAGGAGCGAGTTAGCGATCGCATTCGTACTCTGTTACGTCGTGCTAAGGAATCGGGCGCAGCTGTACATTTTGATATGGAACAGTATGCCTATAAAGATTTAACTCTAAATATTCTCAAAAAATTATTGCTGGAAGAAGAGTTTAGGCAACGAACAGATATTGGCATCACAATTCAAGCATATTTACGCGATAGCGAAGAAGATGCTAAAGACCTAATTGCTTGGTTAAAACAGCGTGGTTATCCTTTAACAATTCGTTTGGTAAAAGGCGCATATTGGGATCAAGAAACTATCAAAGCAGTACAGAAACATTGGTCGCAGCCAGTTTACAACGATAAAGCCGCAAGCGATGCTAATTTTGAAGTGATAACTCAGTTATTGCTAGAAAATCATCAATATGTGTATTCTGCTATTGGTAGCCATAATGTGCGATCGCAAGCCCGTGCCATAGCCATAGCTGAAAGTGTAAATGTGCCTCGCCGTCGTTTTGAAATGCAAGTTCTATATGGAATGGGCGATAAATTAGCGAAGGCGTTAGTTGATAGAGGTTATCGCGTCAGAGTTTACTGTCCCTATGGGGAATTATTACCGGGGATGGCTTATCTAATTCGCCGATTGCTGGAAAATACAGCTAATAGTTCTTTTTTACGACAAAATTTGGAAAATCGACCGCTAGAGGAACTGTTAGCGCCTCCTGTAGTCCAAGAGGCGAATAATTCTTGTACAGACGCGATTAATCGCGTCTCTAATCATTTCTCTGGCGCGGCGGACACAGATTATGCGGAAGAGGAAGAAAGAAAGATGGCTGCTGAAGCTTTTCAATCTGTTCGGCAACAATTTGGTAGAAGTTATTTGCCGCTGATTAATGGGGAGTACGTTAACACCCCAGAAAGTGTTGATTCTGTTAATCCTTCTAATTTCAGTGAGGTAATTGGCAAGGTTGGACTGATTAGCGTTGAACAAGCCGAACAAGCAATGCAAGCTGCAAAAGCGGCTTTTCCTGGTTGGCGTAAAACACCAGCGAAGCAACGCGCTCTTGTGTTGCGAAAAGCCGCCGATTTGATGGAACAACGCCGTGCCGAACTTTCCGCTTGGATAGTTTTGGAAGTTGGCAAGCCTGTAAAGGAAGCAGATGCAGAGGTTTCTGAGGCGATAGATTTCTGCCGTTACTATGCTGACGAGATGGAACGGTTAGAACAAGGTGTTAATTACGACGTTGCAGGTGAGACGAACCGTTATATTTACCAGCCGCGAGGAATTGCTGTGGTGATTTCTCCCTGGAATTTTCCTTTGGCGATCGCTTGTGGTATGGCTGTTGCAGCCTTGGTTAGTGGTAATTGTACTCTCCTCAAACCCGCTGAAACATCTTCTGTAATTGCGGCGAAATTCACTGAAATCTTGGTAGCAGCTGGCATCCCTAAAGGTGTCTTTCAATACGTGCCTGGGAAAGGTTCGCAAGTCGGCGCTTACCTGGTAAATCATCCCGATACGCATGTAATTGCTTTTACTGGTTCTCAGGAAGTGGGATGTCGAATTTTCGCGGAAGCTGCAACACTAAAACCCGGACAAAGACATATGAAACGGGTAATTGCCGAAATGGGTGGCAAGAATGCGATCGTTGTTGATGAAAGTGCTGATTTAGACCAAGCAGTTGTGGGTGTGGTGCAGTCGGCCTTTGGTTATAGCGGACAAAAATGTTCTGCCGCCTCAAGGGTAATTGTACAGGAACCGATTTATGATGCTTTTGTGCGGCGGTTGGTGGAGGCGACAAAATCCTTAAATATTGGCGAGGCAGAGTTACCCAGTACCCAAGTTGGGCCGGTGATTGATGCTAATGCCCGCGATCGCATCCGCGAGTATATTGAGAAGGGTAAGGCAGAAGCACAATTGGCGTTGGAGTTACCAGCACCGGAACAGGGATATTTTATCGGGCCAGTTATATTTAGTGAAGTGCCACCAAATGGCGTAATTGCCCAACAAGAAATTTTTGGCCCAGTACTGGCGGTAGTTCGAGTAAAAGATTTTCCGGAAGCATTAGCAGTCGCTAATGGTACTAACTACGCCTTGACTGGGGGACTTTATTCCAGAACACCTTCGCACATTCAGCAAGCGCAGGAAGAGTTTGAAGTCGGAAATCTGTACATAAACCGCACTATTACAGGTGCAATTGTTGCACGGCAACCCTTTGGTGGATTCAAACTTTCTGGTGTTGGTTCTAAAGCAGGAGGGCCTGATTATCTGCTGCAATTCTTGGAACCGCGCACAGTGACGGAGAATATTCAACGTCAAGGTTTTGCACCAATTGAAGGTGCGGATTAAATCAGTAGGTAGGGTATATGCCCTACTTATTGTATAATCGAACCCCACAAGTCAACAGAGAAATTTTGATGAGGAATGTAATTATTAGAATTGTGGATTTGCCAGAAGAATTTGCTGCAATTCAAGCAATTATAGGATATCAGTTTTTCAGGAAGAACAAGAGGTAGATCCTGCTTTAGAGTTTGATGGTAAAGACGAGATATCTGACCATTTGATTGCTTATTTAGATGAGAAAGCTGTGGGGACTGCCAGAATTAGATATTTGGATGAGAAAACTGCAAAGATAGAAAGACTGGCTGTTTTGTCTGTAGCCAGAGAGCAGGGCATTGGTAAAAAGATTACGGAAAAGGCTTTAGAGGTTATAGCTAGTAAAAATATTCCATAAGTAATAGTTCATGCTCAAGAATATATAAAAATATTGTACCAAAAATTAAATTTTATAGCAGTAGAAGAACCATTTGAAGAAGCTGGTATTATTCATGTAGAAATG
The DNA here is from genome assembly GCF_034531165.2 of Dendronalium sp. ChiSLP03b. Classification (NCBI taxonomy): domain Bacteria; kingdom Bacillati; phylum Cyanobacteriota; class Cyanophyceae; order Nostocales; family Nostocaceae; genus Dendronalium; species Dendronalium sp. ChiSLP03b. Next base: position 48,866 of record NZ_JAVRBR020000076.1, read on the forward strand.
AGGAAAATTTTTCCATAATTTTAATAATATAAATAGTAAATTTTTTGTTAACTGATAAAATTATCCATTAATAATTATTTCAAATATTCCCTGAGCATTATTTCTAATTGAGCTATACGAATTGGTTTCAGGAGATATTCATTAGCACCAGTTTGCAAATCATTAACTTTTTGCAAAGCAGGTTGATTGGCACTTGTCATCACCACAGGCAATTGTTGCAGATCGGGTTCTTTTCTTAGTAGTTTCAGCAAATCCCAACTAGTAAAACCTTCAACTAAATCTCCGTCCAACAAAATTAAATCTGGTTTTAGAGTTCGCACCTGTTCTAAAAAGCTGTTTCCGTTATTTAACCAATCAACTTGGTAGCCAATTATTTGAAGATAATCTTGCAAAAATATGGCAGCGTTTTCTTCTTGTCCTACGAGCAAAATGCATTTTTTGGCGCTCGGGACAGAAGAGGATGATATTACTCCTCGATCTCCCTCATCTTCTCGCTCTTTCTCATCCATTCGGTCTGGCAAAAACAAAGTGAACTCGCTGCCTTCTCCTAGAGTTGATACAACTGTCACGTCTCCACCATGCAAACGCGCTAACTTGCGTGTTAATGCTAAACCTAAACCTGTACCTTCGTACTGACGATTTAACCGACTGTCCAGCTGTTTAAACGGTTCAAATAAAAATTGAAACTGATTTGAATCAATACCAATACCAGTATCTGCAACTGTAAAAGTAATACCTTCGGGTACTTTTTTAACTTCTAAAGATACTCGACCAGTTGGGGTAAATTTAACAGCATTAGTTAACAGATTCAGTAGCATCTGCTTGATACGCCGTGCATCAGCAATGCAAATATCAGCTTTTGGATGAATTTTACTGGTGAATAGTAATCCTTTTTCAACAGCGCGATCGCGGACTGTCGATAAAACATAATTACATAATTCTGGCACTGATAAAGGCATGAGAGACAGTTCTTCTTTACCTGCTTCCACCTTAGATAAATCAAGGATATCGTTAATTACTGCCAGTAGATGTTCGCCACTACTATACATACAACTTATATATTCTTTCTGTTTCTCATTAAGCGAGCCAACCATTTCTTGTTGCAACAACTGGGATAAGCCCATAATTGCGTTGAGAGGCGTTCGCAGTTCGTGGCTCATAGTTGCTAAAAATTCACTTTTCGCGCGACTGCCAGCTTCTGCTGCTGCTTGAGAAGCACGTAGTTTCGATTCTGTTTGTTTGCGCTCAGTAATATCTTCGATCATCGCCAAGAAAAACTCAGGCTCACCATTACAACCTGGAATCATAGAAATAGACAGGTGAGTCCGAACTAATCCCCCATCTTTATGCAAGAAGTGTCTTTCTATTTCAATCCTATGTTTGGTTACAAGCTGGTTTGCATCTGCCTGCATTCCTGAAATTAGTTGCCTGTAAAGTGCTAAATCCCCTCTCTGGTGTGAAATGTAATCTATGAAACGCTTGCCACATAACTCTTGACAACTGTAGCCCAGCATTTGAGACAGTGCCGGATTAACATCCACTATTTGGGCTTTCATATCTATCAGTCCGATGCCAATAGTGGAACGCTCAAAAATCGCCCTAAATTGCGCCTCACTGGTTAGCAGTGCTTTCTGTACAGCGTTTCGCTCACACACTTCTATTGCTAATGTGACGAAATCTGCAATCGAGCCTGCAAAATTCTCTTCCTCTAAAGTCCACTGTCGAATATCGCCAAAGTGTTCATGGCAAACTGTTCCCACCAAATTACCCTCTAGCCAAATTGGTACATTGAGCAGGGAAGTGATGCCAAACACAGAAAGATAAGAGGCGGCTAACTCGTGGGTTCTTTTGTCATTAATAACATCATGTATTGCAATACTGCGTTCTTCTTCCAAAGCTTGGAAATAAGCTGGATAATTTACTTTCAATAAAGACCTACCAAAAATATGCTCTTTTTGACTCGCATCATATAAATCGATGCATTCAATAGCCGACCGATCTTGATTATACAACCACACACCGACTCGCTGTACTGAGAGTGTCCGAGCCGCAGCTTCTATGATTTCCTTTAATGCCCCATTCAGGTTGCCTTGTTGGAATGTTTTGTTCCTTGCTAATTGCACTAATGTCTGGCTATGTTTTTGCCGCTCATTTTCTTTACTCTGCGAAGCCTCTTGAGCTTGCTTATGTTCTGTAATATCTTTAACCACCATCACCTGCATTTGTTGCCCCTGGTAAGAAACTACGTGACCTTGTAGGTCTATGGGGAAAGTAAAAGTGCCTTTTATAACTACAATTACTTCATAGGGTTTTCCTCAACCGGAAAGTATATTTTTTTTCATTATTTTTTTAGTTTGGTGATTAGGTCAAAGCTACTTTGTGAGGGAGTTGCCGTCTTGGATGCCACTTCCTCTACTTGGGGAGCTACTCTGTTGCGAGGGTTCCCCCTGTTGAAGGAGGTGGCGTGAAACCCCAAGACCGGAGTGGCTCCGCTTTGCGTCGTTAGCGCAGCGTTAGTAAGCCTTCTCCCAAGTAGCGTGAGACGCTACGCGAACCAGCATCTAGCAAACTCCCGAACCATCAATTAGTTCTACAACTTTATCCCCTAAATTACTCAGTGCTACAAACGCCACATCCAAAGCCAACAATGAATGTCTCTTGACTCGCTTTTGGCGTACTCTTCAAGCGCCATTCAGGGAAAACCTGAAGAGTGTTGGAAAACGCCACTTGCTACAATAAAGAGACAAAGTGGTGAATTCCCTAGCAAGAGCGCGTTCTTACAGCTACATATCTACATAAAAGAGAAATAATTGTTAACTCTTTACGATTTTTTAACAATAAATTTAATATAGCTAAATCTATAAAATACGTCTGTAAAGTACACACAGCCTCCAAAAATTCTTGAGCTTGAACCATCTGAAACTATAGTTAAGAGGTAATGTCATAGTGTCACTTATATTTTCATTTCAGTAACATTAAAGACATAAATATTGCATCACTCTTAAAGAAGAAATCTGGGCATAAGGCTCTAACCTCTATGTAATTGTCACAAAACGGAATAACGTTAATTATTTTACGTGTTCTCCTGGTTATTTATAAAGTAATTCGTCAAAAAGGCGACAAAAATCAAGCTACTTTATACATACAATAGATTGCTGAAGACTGACTCTCAGAACACCCAGGCATTCCTCTACAGAAAGATACCGCAAAGGTGAAAGTTTGTAAGAATTAAGGTAATAGCAACTGTTGTGGAGTGGAGCAATGACAAATAGCAGTGTAAGAATTGTTTCCCTGATTCCCAGTGGAACAGAGATTTTAGCTACATTAGGGTTGACTGATGCAATTGTTGGGCGATCGCACGAATGTGATTACCCTCTAGAAATTCAAAATCGCCCTATTTGTACCCAAGCACGTTTAAATTCCAATGCTCCCAGCAGGGACATTCACTATGAAGTAAACAATTTACTGCAATCTGCTCTCAGCATTTATCAAATCAAAACAGATGTTTTAGAGCAATTACAGCCCACCCACATCATCACTCAAGACCAGTGTGATGTCTGTGCAGTCAGTCTTTCAGAAGTTGAAAAAGCAGTTGCTAGCCTCACTCATAGTTCACCTCAGATTATTTCCTTACAACCCAATGTTCTCCAAGATGTTTGGAATGATATTGAACGAGTAGGTAATGCCTTTGATGTTGACTCAGTAAAAGTGCTAGAAAACTTAGAAGCTCGTGTTAAGATTTGTCAACAAAAAATCCAAGGACTTTCTTTAACAGAAATTCCCGCAGTTACTTGTATTGAGTGGACTAACCCTTTGATGACTGGTGCTAATTGGATTCCAGAATTAGTTAACTTAGCAGGAGGACAATCACTGTTTAGCGTTACAGGTCAGCCTTCTCCTCAGTTACAGTGGGAGACATTAATAGTAAGCAATCCAGATGTGATTATTTTTATGCCCTGCGGCTTTGATTTAAATCGCACTCGCCAAGAAGCCCAGTTGTTAACTCAACGTCCAGAGTGGCAAAAACTCCACGCTACTCAAGCTGGTAGAGTCTATATTACTGATGGAAATTCCTACTTCAACCGTCCAGGGCCGCGATTAGTAGATTCGTTAGAAATTTTGGCAGAAATTTTGCATCCTGAGATTTTTGAATATGGCTATAAAGGAGCAGCTTGGGAAGTTTTGTAAAAAGTTAGAAGTACAGACGCGATTAATCGCGTCTGTACAGGAGTTAGGAGTTAAGAAGAGGATGGGGGCAGAGGGGTGGACGAGATAGGGGAATAAAGAGTAATTTGCGTATAGTCTTTTCTCCTATGCCCCTCGGTTCCTCATCTGCCTTGTCCCTTAGTATTTAGCCATTCAATTAAAGGTCTTAAAGTTCCTGGTAATGCCGCTTCACTTACAGTCACTGTATGTTGCTTACCATTGTCTTCCACCGTCAACTTATACTGAAAGCGATCGTTCTGAGGATTAGAGGAGACAATTTGTTCGGGTAATTTGAACAAATCAGCAACTTCCACTAGTTGAGGTAATTCTTTAGCTTCTTTTGGTGGGAGAGTAGCTGTGTCAACAGTTGTCTTTTTACTAATCCCAGCAAAACCGCCTGTACGTTCAAACGAAATTCGCATTTTTTGCTCTCCGTTGTGTTGTCTAGTAGGAGAAATACAAAGACTGGGAGGTGAGAACTATCACCTCCCAGTTTAGCAACAACAAAGAATACGTATAAAAGTTAGGAGTTAAGAATTAGAAGTTAAAAATTGTGAATTTTTAACTTCTAATTCTTAACTTCTCGCTCTTGTACAGACGCGATTTATCGCGTCTCTAAAGAACTCCTACCTTTTGCCAAGCGTTCTGCACTGCTTTCTGCTCATTACTGCTGACACCATAGAGTTCGCCAGCAATTTGAATAGTGACATTGGCAGCTTTTTTAAAGTCTGCCTTAGCACGGAGGCGATCGCGTAAAGCTATGTACCAAATTTTGCCAGCTTTTTCCCAAGCATAGCCACCAATCTCAACTGCTGTTAGATAAAAAACATAGTTAGGAATACCTGAGTTGATATGCACTCCGGCGTTATCTTCTTGACCAGTGTACTTATCTTTTACATGAGCTGGTTGGGGATCTTTTCCCAGTACAGGGTCATCGTAAGCTCTTCCTGGAGCTTTCATAGAGCGGATACCAACACCTTTAACAGCTGGTGCTAACAAACCTTCACCAATAATCCAGTCTGCTTCTTCTGCTGTCTGGTTTTTTACCTTTTGCTTGACCAAAGAGCCGAAGACATCAGAAAACGATTCATTTAACGCCCCAGGTTCGCCGTAATATTGTAGACCAGCTTCGTACTGAGTTACACCATGAGCTAGCTCATGCCCAATGACATCAATTGACTTGGTGAAGCGTTGAAACAGTTCTCCGTCGCCATCTCCATAAACCATTTGGTCGCCGTTCCAAAAGGCGTTGTCATACTTGACACCATAATGCACTGTAGAATCTAAACGCAGTCCTTTGTCATCAATAGAATTGCGATCGAATACCTCATAAAATAAGTCATAAGTAGCACCAGCACCATCATAGGCTTCATTTACTGCTTCGTCACTGCTAGGAGAACTTCCCTCATGACGCACCACTGTACCAGGCAGTTGCTGCCCATTTTTAGCATCGTAGATGGTACGGCGCTTCTCACCGGGGGAAGGCGCAAATGAGATAGCACCTACGATGTCTCTTCGTCCGCGAAGCTGTGCAGAAACATTTAATGTATGAAAAGCCCAACTACGCTGCTGGGGGTTGCCATTCACGACAACGTTTTCAAGCATGTGGGGCGGGACGATACAACAGATTGGGCATCTATTGATTGGTGGATGCTCACACTTAAACCCAGACGATTTTTTGTTATTTCGAGCCATCCAAGATATTCTCCTTTGCAAACTAAGTAATGGCAAACAGCGGCACGAATTCTTCTGTTGAAGGAAGCAAAAAACTAATGCAAATGGTATACACCCGATCTTATTGAAGATATTTTCTACTCTTTATTGTCGGATAGGTCTGTTGAGGGTGGACAGTACCCTCATAGGGTAATTAAATGCTGGAACATGACAAAAATCATCAAACAAGCTTGAATACTGCAAGTTTCAGCCTTAATTTTTTCATTAGTCAACAAAACCTCCGTCAAAGAACCAGCTATTAGCTTTATATAATAGTTCTTGTCAACGGTAATTGTACTATTTGTTACTGATTTGTTATATAAATTGATGCAATAAAATTGCCAGTAGTGCTGAATCCTACTTCTTTACTCAGCATTTTCAACTCAAGGGCAGAGAAGATAAGAGAAAACAAGGGAGATAATTCTCACTCAGCACTTAGCACTCAGCATTAGTGAAGCCAGCCACCAAACACGGCTAAACCATAATGTTTCCAAGGTACTGCCACTGTCTTAAATCCGGCTGTTGTGAGCATTTGTAAATGGGCATTCAAGGTAGCGAGTTGGTCTTGACTAGAGTGTCCTTGCGTACTGCTAGTGCCGAGCTTAGCGTGAATCTCCGTCAAACTAGTTCCCTGTTGGGCAGCCCATTCCTCTCTCGCTGATTTGTAAACTTCTGCTAAGGTCGGGGATTCTGGTAAAACGGGGTCTGCATTCCAAAAACAACCATCTTGGCTAAGGCTAGCGGCAATGCGTTGAAATAATTTCAATTTCATCTCATCCTGGAGATGATGAATTGCTAATGATGAGATACAAGCATCGAATTTATCGGCAATATCCAATTCCTGTGGATTGTTTGCCCAGTCGCCAAAGTCTGCTTATATACCAATCCATCGTTGTTGATAGCCAGCAGCTGCGATCTTATCTTGGGCAAATTGCAGCATTCGAGGTGAGTAATCTAAGGCAATTACTTGGGCATCTGGGCAGCGGTTGAGTATTTTGAGACTAACTTCGCCTGTACCGCAACCTAGTTCTAAAATGCGACGACTTGTGGACGGCAGACAACGGGTAGTTATCTCCAGCATCTCGTCATATCGAGGCAATAGCTGGCGAATGCCTGCGTCAAAATCAGCAGTATTGGCAAATACTTCTCCGGGAAATAGCTGTTGCATATTGCTGGTAAGTGAGTGGACATAATTAAAGATACTTTACAGGTTTGGCTCGAACTCAACTGTCTGGCAACAATTGCTATCGGCAGGTACAATCGTCGAGGCTGGTCGTGAGTTTATCTTGCACAAATTTTGCACAGACTATACGCCAATGTAAGGTATCAACACTTTTAAGACTTATTGCGTAAGTCCTGACTTTACTTGGATGGAAGCGTATGACTAAGTTTATGCAGTCGCTGCGATCGCGTCAGCATCCCCTAATTCACAAGCTGGCAAATTGTATTGAAGGAATTTGGCAAGAGTATCTGGATTTATCCCCCTACCAGGTTCCAGAGGATTTAGGCTACGTTGAGGGTTGTCTAGAAGGGGAACGGTTGGTCATTGAAAATCATTGCTACCAAACACCGCAGTTTCGGAAGCTTCACCTGGAACTGGCTCAGGTAGGCAATTCGCTGGATATCCTCCACTGCGTGATGTTTCCCAATCCCAAATATGCTCTGCCAATTTTTGGAGCGGATTTGGTGGGAGGGCGAGACAATATTAGTGCAGCGATCGCCGATTTGTCTCCAATCGCTGCGGATCGGTCATTGCCCAGAAGCTACCGTACTGCATTATCAGCTCTTTCTCCCATAGAGTTTTCTCAACCACGCGCTTTGCCGCAGTGGGGTGATATTTTTTCAGAGTTTTGTCTATTTGTGCGCCCAGTCGGCACTCAGGAAGAAGAGGCTTTTCTGGGACGAACTCGGGAATTTTTAACCTTGCATTGTCAAATTGCCAGTCAAACAACTCCCTTAACTTCGCACCTTGAGGTTGCCCAAGTAATTGCAGGGCAACGAAATTACTGCACAAGACAGCAACAGAATGATAAAACTCGACGGGTTCTAGAAAAATCCTTTGGTTCGGAATGGACAGAACGCTACATGACTACCATGCTGTTTGACTGTGCTGCTTGATTAGGCAGAAGGTAGGGGGATAAAGGGATGAAGAAGACGCGGTGACGCGGTGATGAGGAAGAAATAACTCCTAACTCCTGCCTTCTGCCTCCTGCCTCCTTCATATTTCTTAATCGAGTTTAGTAAGAAAGCTTTTTAAATTGCACAAGATTTGCACAAACAGGTTGGTTTAATCAAAGGAGGTTCAAAAGGCACTGAACTCTTGACTTCTGGTCAGGGTTCAGATTCCCTCAAACTCTATGAGTATTGGGAAATTGGTAGTCATGGATATCTATCTTAATTGTTGGGCTGTGCAGTGGGTTGCTCTAAATCGGCAAATAGCGTTAGGGGCTGAGCTCTCCTTGTATCCCCTCAAAGTTTTGTTTGCCTATTTATCAATGCTCACAGCTCAATTTCCTCATCAATGCCAGCCTTTGAACCACCCTCAATACTGTTCGGTTAAAGATATAAAGTGACGGGAAAAAAGAGATAATGCTTGTTTTTCCTGCTTTACTCTTTACCTCTTCGGGCTGGAGAAAGGTAAAAGGCAGAAAGCAGAATTTAGGAGGCAAAATTATCATCGTTGTCTCCCGTGTCTCCGTGTCAAGTTAATTCTTAACCCTTTCCTTTTTCGACTGCCGAAAGCTTGTGAGCTTTAATCGAACCGTTATTGAAACCAATCTCACTCATATCAAAATAGGAGATTCTGAAATGCTAGACGCTTTTACTAAAGTGGTTGCTCAGGCAGATGCCCGCGGCGAATACGTAAACGATTCTCAACTTGATGCTTTGAAGAATCTGGTAGCGGAAGGTAGCAAGCGGATGGATGTTGTCAACCGTATCACCTCAAATTCATCTGCAATTGTAGCTAATGCAGCGCGGGCATTGTTTGCAGAACAACCCCAGTTGATTGCACCGGGTGGTAATGCTTACACCAACCGCCGGATGGCAGCCTGCCTGCGAGATATGGAAATCATCCTTCGCTATGTAACCTACGCTGTATTTACAGGTGATGGCAGTGTTTTAGACGATCGCTGCTTGAACGGTCTGAAAGAAACTTATTTAGCTTTGGGTGTTCCTGGTGGTTCTGTAGCTACAGGGGTCAGCAAGATGAAGGAAGCTGCGATCGCGATCGCTAATGACCCTAATGGAGTTACCCGTGGTGACTGTAGCTCACTGATGTCCGAATTGGGCAGCTACTTTGACCGGGCTGCTTCAGCAGTGGCATAGCAAAGAATTTTAGACGCTGCAAAGTTAGTGTCATAGACCACTAGTCTTTAGAATTCACAAAATCGACAACCATTTTGCAAGATTTTTGAGAGGTATATCAACATGAAAACTCCTTTAACAGAAGCAGTATCGACCGCAGATTCTCAAGGACGCTTTCTCAGTTCCACAGAACTTCAAGTTGCTTTTGGCCGCTTCCGTCAAGCTGCTGCTAGCTTGGAAGCTGCTAAAGGACTAAGTTCTAAAGCTCAGAGTTTAGCTAATGGTGCAGCGAATGCCGTGTATCAGAAGTTTCCTTACACCACCAATACCCAAGGTGCTAACTATGCCTCTACCCAGACTGGTAAGGACAAATGTGTGCGGGACATTGGCTATTACGTTCGTATAATTACTTACTGCTTGATTGCAGGTAGCACAGGGCCTCTAGATGATTATCTCATCGGTGGACTGGCTGAAATCAACAAAACCTTTGAGTTGTCTCCTAGCTGGTATATTGAAGCGCTCAAGCACATCAAAGCTAACCACGGTCTGAGCGGCGATCCTGCTGTAGAAGCCAATTCTTACATTGACTATGCCATCAATGCCCTGAGCTAAGGGTTTCTTCTAGCCCAGAACAACAGAATATTGTTGATGCTACATTTGGTTACATGAGCAATAGTCTGTGGTTCTGGGCATGTTATTTCTCATAATATTAAAGTTGACCGAACTTGAGATTTTAGATTTCAGATTTTAGATTTTAGATTTTGAAATGAATAATGCCAAATTCGAGCATCGCTCAAAACTTTCAGAGCGACTGATTTTGAATATGGAATAAATCCACGCATCGTAACTCCAGTAATCCTTAACAAAGCGGATTTATGCGTGGGATGGATCTAAAATCAAAAATTGGTTGACAAAGTCAAACATACAAGGAGAAGAGCCAGTGGCAATTACAACTGCGGCTTCACGTCTAGGAACTGCTGCTTTTAGCGAAACTAGACCTATTGAACTACGTCCAAACTGGACAGTAGAAGATGGCAAAGCTGTAATTAATGCAGTTTATCGTCAGGTATTGGGTAATGACCATCTTATGGCAGCAGAACGCCTGACAAGTCTCGAATCTCTGCTTTTCAACGGTCAACTCTCCGTGCGCGAGTTTGTCCGCGCCGTTGCTAAATCTGAGTTGTATAAGACTAAGTTCCTTTACCCACATTTCCAAACACGAGTAATTGAACTAAACTTCAAGCACTTGCTGGGACGCTCCCCCTATGATGAGTCAGAAGTGATCGAGCATCTAGATCGCTATCAAAATCATGGGTTTGAGGCAGATATTGATTCTTATATCGACTCTGCTGAGTACGATGCAAGCTTCGGCGATTATATTGTGCCCTACTATCGCGGTTTTTCAACTCAGGCAGGTCAAAAAACTGTTGGATTTACCCGCATGTTTCGTCTCTACCGGGGTTATGCTAATAGCGATCGCTCCCAGTTAGGAGGAACCAGTTCTCGCTTGGCAGGTGAACTAGCAAAAAATAGCACCTCTGCGGTCATCGCTCCCTCTGGCAGTAGTGAAGGTTTTGCTTACCGCCCGTCGAACCAAGGTGTGATGCCAAACCGTACCTTTGGCAGATCCTCACAAGGTTCCTCTGGTCGTCTCTACCGCATAGAAGTATCAGGGATTTCTCTACCGAGATATCCTTGGGTTCGTCGCAGCAATAAAGAGTTTATCGTTCCCTACGACCAGTTATCAAACACCCTCCAGCAGATTAATAAGCAGGGAGGTAAAGTAGCAAGTGTGACACTTGCACAATAATTTCGTTGACTGATGACTGATAACTGTTAACAGTTGACAGTCAACAGTCAACAAGGAACCGATCGCCATAATTAAAACCGTCATAATATCTCTACTAGGAGACATTGCAGTTATGCTTGGAAAATCTGCATTAACGAGAGCTTCTAGCTCAACTTCAGATAACCGTACCTTTGTCTATGAAGTGGAAGGATTACGGCAGAGCGATCAAACTGAACAAAACAACTATCCAATTCGCAATAGCAGCACGATCTTGATTCAAGTGCCTTACAACCGCATGAATGAGCAAATGCGTCGCATTTCTCGCTTAGGTGGCAAAATTGTCAACATCCGTCCCCTTACGGAAATTTCAACTGAGAAGTAGTTAAGAGGACGAGGGACTAGGGAAGACAGGGAAAAAGTTAAAGGGCAAAGGTAAATTTCTTTCCTTTTTCCCTTACCCCTTTCCCTTTTCCCAATCCCCAATCCCCAGTCCCCAATTACTGATTCTCAATTTGAGAAATTGCCAATTTGGCGAGTCGGCGAATTGATTCGAGTTCGTCGTTGAGGGCTGTTTGCAAAGGTTCAAGCGCACTGCGATCGCCGATTTTGCCAAGGGAAGTCACTGCTGCCGTTCTCACTTCAGCATTGGTATCTCGCAGCGCCAAAATAAGATGGGGGACTGCGGGAGGATAGTTGATCTGAGCTAATGCCGCAGCGGCTTCTGTACGAACTACGCTGGCTGGGTCAGTCAAAGAGGATACCAACACTTTGCACGCCCGTTCGTCTGACTGTTCTTGAGCGACATGAGCGATCGCACCCACTGCTGCACACCTGACATCCACAGAATTTGAATTCACCGCTTTATATAAGTGTTCTGCTGCTTCAGAACCCATAAATGCTAACGCCCACGCTGCCTGACCTTTGGTATCTTCGGGATTCTCTGGCGATGCTAAGATGTCTAGCAACGCTGGCACAGCTGCCTCACCTGTTCTGGCCAATGCTCCGGCCGCTGAACCTTTGACGACGGTATCTTCATCATTTAATAAAGCGTGGAGCAATCCCGGCACGGCTGTCGGGTCAGCAATCAGATTTAGAGTTTTAGCAGCAGCTCTCCGCACGACTGGGTTGGGATGATTAGCCAACGCTTCTAATAAGAATGGGGTCGCTGGTTCTCCAATTTCACCGAGTGTTTCTGCAAAACGTAGTCTGACTAGACCTCGTGAATCGCCTAGACCCTCAACTACCATCCGCTTCAGGAGTTGCTGGTCATTTGGATCGAAGGTGTCCAACGTGATTTGCTCGCTGACCATCTTAATCAGGGCATCGTTCTGTGCCTGAGCTAGCAAGATCGGATCGTCTCCAGACTGAGTTTCAAACTTGAGCGTGTTACTCATCACAAATTCCCTATGACCGCTTCGCGGAATTCAAAATTCGTCTTGAAAAGTTTGCTCAACGGGGGGAACCCCCGCACGCAACTTTTCGCAAAATTCAAAAACCCTCTTGAGTTACAGGGTTTTGAGTTTTTGTTATATCTAATCTCTATTTCCGCCGTGCAGTACTAGTACAACAAGGTAAAAGTAAAAAGAAAGAACACTGATGTTGTCAGCTTTTTACTTATTTCAGATGGTAGCTTTATTTTCGCTGTGACTTACTAGTTACTTGTTGTCACAGCCTGCTGATTGCGGAGTGCTTGGAGAGTGCCATCGATTTTGTACAAGTCAGGCTCTAGTTGAGCGAGTGCTTTTGACTTTTGCATCTTAGCCCGTTGTGCTGCTGCCAGGGTATCGTTAACCAGACGTTCCCGGTATTCCTCTAGTTCTGCAATAATCTCTGTCAGTTCTTCAGCCGTTATCGGCTCATCTGTTGCCGTGAGTTCTGATGGTTCAGCCATATCCGTTATTTTCCTAAATGCGATTGCTAAATACTTGTATTAGATTTTCTCAGATTGCGTTACCAGCAGGCAAACCTTTTTCGCAGGTACTGGGGAATGAGCAAGAGTTTTCTTAATACTCAATATTAAATACCTAATACCCATCGCCCATTTCAGTTGATATCACCAAAATACTCTCTAATGCTGGAAATTTTATCGTTTTTTACGTCGAAGGAAATAGCATTCCGTCCTCTGAAAGGCTGATTGCGAATTGTTCCTTGACTTTCAAACTCAAATGTGATGGTTGTATCGTTACTGGTGATTCGATCTGGTGGACTGAATATCAGGCGATCGCCTGCTGCTTGCCGTGCCCGCAGTCTGGCAATAATCTGCTCTTTACCTTCGGAACTAAAGGACTGGTCTCGCTGTGTACCAACTGGCAGCCAGAAGCTCACATCATCACTAAGCATATCGATGTAAGGCTGAAAATTCCCTGTCGCCCATCCCCGAGCAAGATAGTCGAATGCTTGTTGAGCAGTGTTAATAGTTGTAGTTTCCATTTTTTGAGTAGCGTTAAGAATCGCTAGGATTTTGAGCAATTGCTACTGCCAGTTCCCGATAACGGCGCGGATCGCCTTCTGGGAACACTAACCGTTCTTGATTCCGGCGATCGTATAGTTTCTCCATAATCAAGTGCCAATCTATTGCGGACAGAGGAGAAGGTTGGTCGTCAACAGGTTGCGGCTCTCGATCTATTGCTTGGAGTTGCTGCTGCGCCAAAAAGACACGACCGCGAACCGCCCAACTATTATCGTTATTCGCCATCTGCTCAAACTGAGTTTGGATTTGCAACAGCCAATCTAAATGGGTGTCAGAAATCGCTACTGCCAGTGATTGTAAACCTACAACGGCTGAATATCGCACTACCCATTCTTCATCCTGTTGCGCCACAAATAACAGGGCTTCTAAAGCTTCTTCTTGAGCAATTTCTAGTAGCTCATCGTTTGGGAACCAGTGCCACTTCATGGTTCCTAAACCTTTGGCAGCCGCACGGCGGACACTTAAAGCAAAATCGGCTGTTGCTGCTCCTAACAGGGTTATTAAGCCTCTGGGGTCGCCAATGCCTGCTAAGGCACGGATTGCCCAGGCTCTAGCAGAATAGTTATGTCGGTCTAGTTGCTCTAGCAAAGCAGACACTGCTGGTTCTCCGATTTGCACCAGCCCATCCACAGCTGCAACAGCTGCCCCAGGATTGTTGTAACCCAGGACAGCAATTAAAGTGGGAACGGCTCCTTCTAGACGAGCCGCTGCTAAGTTTTGCACAGCTTCTAGCATTTTGGTAGAAGAGTCTGCCTCTTCCACAGCATGAATCAGGGATTGGAGAGTGGCATTCATGAGGAACGAGTATGAGGGATGAATAAAAATGATTCAGGGGATCATTAATATATATAGTTATCCTATAGCAGTTTCTAATGAAGTATCAGGCATAAGTGCTGAGGGAAGCATCCCAATTTTGTCACAAGACATATGAGAAGAAAATTCATTAGCAATGAATACTTTCATAAGGCACTCCCAATGAAAAAATTTCACTGCTTTGGGGTTTGGTCAAAGTCCAACCTGTAGTTTCCTCCGTACTATTTGCGATCGCCTGATGAATCGGCAAATACATATCTATCTTGCACTCGATATTGAGATTGGTGACCATACCGCAGTTGAATGCGATCGTCAAACTTGGGCAGCAACAGAATTTCTCTATGTTTCAGTGAATGTTGTAAAAAGACTGCCATTTAACTAACTGGGTTCTAGGTAGCAGATATATGCCCTGAGACAGTTGCCTTTTTGAGTATTGAAGCGTAATTTTCGCTACAAGCATACCATTTTAAGGCAGGTGACAATTATGGCAACTATCACTGGTACTCCCAATAACGATACTTTAACTGGAACTAACAACAATGACTCAATCAATGGTATAGCAGGTAACGATGTCTTATTTGGTCAACTTGGAAACGACAATATCAGTGGTGGTAAGGGTAGAGACTGGCTTGACGGTAGTACCGGAAATGATACATTACTTGGCGATCCCTTTATTCTTAATGATGAGTATGTACCAAATTCAACTAACGGTAATCTTGATGACCTTATAAGATTCTACCGTGAGGGAAGTGATACTCTTTTTGGTGGTTCTGGGAATGATTTGCTACAGGGCGGTGCTGGCAAAGATACCTTAATTGGTGGCGAGGGGAATGATGTTTTATGGGGTGGTTATCAAGGTGTCGAAAGTATAGGCAATGAGAAATATTGGCAAGGTATTGTAGATCCTGACTTTAAGTTTCGCGACGAATACTTTAACAACGGCTACGGTGACGATCTATTAGTAGGTGGTTCGGGAAACGACACCTTACGCGGCGATTCAATTTGGTCAGACAACCATGTGGATCGTGCTAATTTATATGGAAATGATACGCTAGATGGCGGTTGGGGGGATGACTTTTTAGAGGGTGGTGGAGGATTAGATCATCTCTATGGCGGCTCTGGTAACGATATCATATACGCTGGTTATGAAGAATTTATAAAATATCAAGATAGTTTTCCGGATAAAGACACCCTAATTGGTGGCTCTGGCGATGACTCATTGGTGGGCAGTTATGACGATAACCTTATAGACGGCGGTGTAGGAAACGACACATTAATTGGTGATAATTATTATTACAGTCAGAGTGAAGATACTCTAATTGGTGGCTTTGGTGACGATATCTTAAAAGGAGGTAATGGAAATGATGTCTTAGACGGTGGTGCTGGTAATGATGTCTTGATTGGTGATATTGGTTATGATTTTAGTTATATCGGATTGGCTGATACCTTGACAGGCGGTGCGGGAAAAGACGAATTTATTCTGGGAACTGCTGAACGAGGACTTGTGTATGGTTTAACAGATTATAGTGCAAACGATTATGGAATAATTACTGACTTCAACACTAGCCAGGACATTATCCAACTTGCCAATTTCGATTATTTTACCTTGGAACCAGTTCAATATGTTTTAGGTTCATCTCCTATTGGTTCACCACAAGGGATAGGGATATATATTGACCAAGAAACAGATGTGCTAGTTGCGGTTGTACAAGGAGTTTCAAATCTAAGCCTTGAGGGAAGCTATTTCCGTTTCGTAGCGTTTTCCTTTGAAGAGTAAACGGAAGTTATGTTGTGTAAATATAGCTAATTCACTACAAAAGCTTTAGCAAAGTACTCATACCAATATTTTAATCGGACTCTCTTATTCCATTAAATCATCTGTTGCAGGTTTGCTGGGATAAAAGCGATCGCTTTTCATCACCCATGCAAAGCGATCGGCTCTAATACTTAGTACATTAAAATGTCACTACACTGCGAATTGATTCGCCTTTGTGCATCAAATCAATTGCATCATTAATTTTTTCAATAGGCATTATATGGGTAATCAAATCGTCGATCTTGATTTTACCTTCCATATACCAATCAACAATTTTCGGCACATCTGTACGCCCCCTAGCCCCACCGAATGCTGAACCTTTCCAAACGCGCCCAGTCACTAATTGAAACGGACGAGTACTAATTTCCTGACCAGCGCCAGCAACACCAATAATTACACTTACACCCCAACCTTTGTGGCAGCATTCTAATGCTTGACGCATAACTTTTACATTGCCAATACATTCAAAACTATAATCAGCACCACCTTTTGTTAAATCAACCAAGTAAGGGACTAAATCCCCCTCAACTTCTTGGGGATTAACAAAGTGCGTCATGCCAAACTTTTCTGCCAAAGCGCGTTTATTGGGATTAATGTCCACCCCCACAATCATATTAGCTCCTACCATTCGCGCCCCTTGAATGACGTTTAAGCCAATACCACCCAAGCCAAACACCACGACATTGGCACCCGGTTCTACCTTGGCTGTATTGATGACTGCACCAATACCCGTTGTCACGCCGCAGCCAATGTAACAAACCTTATCAAATGGGGCATCTTCCCGAATTTTAGCCACAGCGATTTCTGGCAGTACCGTATAGTTAGCGAAGGTAGATGTGCCCATATAGTGATGAATCATTTGCCCATCGATACTAAAGCGGCTAGTGCCATCGGGCATGACACCGCGTCCTTGAGTAGCGCGAATCGCTTGACAAAGATTCGTTTTAAAGCTTAGACAATATTCACACTGACGGCATTCTGGGGTATACAGAGGAATCACACGATCTCCTGGTTTGACACTGGTGACACCATCACCCACCTCTACCACCACACCAGCGCCTTCATGTCCCAAAATCGCCGGAAACAAACCTTCAGGATCTTCACCAGAAAGTGTGAAGGCATCTGTATGGCAAACTCCGCTGGCTTTAATTTCGACCAACACTTCCCCAACTTTTGGTTCCGATAGTTGAACGGTTTCAATAGTCAACGGCTTACCCGCGCCGTAAGCGACTGCTGCTTTAACTTCCACGCGTCAATTCTCCTGCATTAATTGTCAGTTTTCAGTAGGCAGGAGGCAGGAGTTATGATTCTTCCCCTTGTCTCCTTTGTCCCCCTCATCCCCGCGTCCCCCCATCTCCCCACCTGACAGGTGTAGGTTTTTTACGTTTTGTTCCTAAAACCCTGGTTTTAGGGTGTAAGGGTGTGGGGGTGTAAGGGTGTAGGGGTAGAAGAAATGATGATTAGAGCGTTAGTTTTATAGTCATTACTCATTGCTTGATTAA
>NZ_JAVRBR020000077.1:0-14825 GCF_034531165.2 Dendronalium sp. ChiSLP03b
CAACAACAGCCGCAGTTTGCACTTCTTCTTGGCTGCTTGGCCTGTGATTGGTATCTGGTTCACCGCTTTGGGTGTCAGCACCATGGCGTTCAACTTGAACGGTTTCAACTTCAACCAGTCTGTGATTGATTCTCAGGGTCGCGTCATCAACACCTGGGCTGATATCATCAACCGTGCTAACTTGGGTATGGAAGTGATGCACGAGCGCAATGCTCACAACTTCCCTCTCGATTTGGCTAGTGGTGATGTTGCTCCTGTGGCTCTTACCGCTCCTGCTATCAACGCTTAAGAATAACCACCTCGAATAAAATAAAAGGCGCTCTCCCAATGGGGGGCGCTTTTTAGTGTTAATAGTTTGAACTAATATAACTGAGCTATATAACACTGAAACTGCGATCGCATTCAGTTGTTAAACTTCCTAGCCAACCAAATTCGATAGTAACCTGATTCTCACTGCTTACAATTAAATTTACGGACTTCCGCCATTACTTCAATAGATGGTGAATTCTGACTAGATTTAGCTATAGATTTTACGTTGAATACTTTTACTGTTTCTCCTGGTTTCAGTTTCTGAAGGAACTCCGACAAAGGAGATTTTTCTTTCCTCAAATCTACCTCATATTTAACAGTCACTACTGAGCCTGGCGATGGAATAACAGAAGAAGAAATTGAAGTTTCAAGCAGTGGCTGTCCATCAGTCAAGCTACCTGATGTACTACTAACCTTACCTATCCGAATCCAACCAGTAGATTTTCGTATTTGTGTTGAACTTAAAATAGGACAAGGTTCCGATCTAGCAGTTCCTGATACCTCTGATGAAGACATTTGTAATATGTTAAGTGATTGAATAAAGAAAAGTAAAAATATACCACTAGATAAGACAAGCAATGGTCTAATAGGTATCTTGCTTAACCTACGAGATCGACGAGACCTTGATGGCTTCAATAAGTAAGAAAGAGTCACTTTTGCCACCTCTATAAAAGTATTTCCAGTGTTTTTTGCAATAGGTATTATAGCTGTCCCAACCTGCCGAAGAGATTTTTTAGTATGGTAGGTAGGATCACTCACTTCTTTAGCTACTTCCCGGATACCATCAGCAATATTTTTAAAAGCTTTATCATAGGGTCTCCATTCAGTTATGGGTCTTTCACCATCCGGCAAAACTTTGACTTTTGGGAATGCAATTTTCCAATAATCATCAACTGGACGAAGGAGAATGATAATAACACGGGAGATTTGTTGTCTATGTTGTTCCATAGCTTGCTTCGCCAAAATATCCCAGTGATAATCCGAAGCATTAAATTTTGAACTAATTAGAAGTAAAATTATGTCAGCACTTTTTAAATTATTATCAGTCTCACTTTTCCATTCTTTACCTGGGCTGATCATGCCTCTGTGCCATCCTTCAATCACACGATACCGCTGCAAATTAGTGAGATGATCCTCTAGTTGTTGCCGCATTTCTTCATCTTTGGCAGAGTCTGAGCAGCAATAGAAAACTTTGACAAGCTTGTTGGCAAACATTGACCCTAGTAATTATTAAAATAAACAAATGATTGGTTTGCTCTTGAAGACGATTGCTTCAATGAATTTCTTGAGTAGCTTGAAGTCTTTATCAACGTTGTCTGCTAGGTATTACAGTCTTTAATTGAAGGTACAACAAATTATCAAGTTTAATTATAGGTTTGGAAAGAGTGCTTTATGCTACTTTACCATTTTCGCTTATAAAGCGATCGCACTTAATTTTCCTATGCTCCAAATCGCCTTTAATGCTATCCTCCCACACCGACTTTCTATAAGTCTAAAAATGGGTTCGCTAGTGGTAAGGTAAACCAAAACTTTGCGCCGGCATCTGGTTGACTGATAACACCAATCTGTCCTCCATGAGTGGAGATAATTTGCCGACAAAGATACAAACCTAAACCAATACCTGTAGATTGCGATCGATTACCCTTAATATAACGGTCAAATAATCGCTCACATACATCGGGATCTATTCCCACGCCATTGTCAGCAATTGTGCATTGCATCATCCCATTATCTACTATGGCATTCAGGATGAGATGTAGCCCTGGTGGGTTATGGTTGAGAGCGTTGGTAATCAGATTTTCAAACACTCGCCGCAAATGTAAAGAATCGGCAGCCACTAATGGCACACTTACAGCAATCTGATTGGTAATTGTAGCTTGGTGTTTGAAAAGCAGTGGCTCTAGGTCTTTGACAATTGCTTGGGTGAAGGAGTGTAGTGCTAATGGTAACTGCTGGATTGTCAATCCCTTCACATTACTGGAGTGTGCTTCTAATAGCGACTCAATTAGCTTGAGCTGGCGTTCGCTACTCTGAATTACTCGCTCCAAAATAGGGGTAGAAATTATCACAGGCTCTCCATTGCTGAGACTGTGGAAATTTTTCATCACCAACAAAATACCCATAATTGGGGTTCGTAGGTCATGAGAGAATGCATGGAGGAACTCATCTTTGATGTTCTGCAATTCTTCCAGTTCGGTATATTTTTGCCGTAATTCCTGGGTGCGTTTCTCGACTTGCTGCTCTAATTCAGCATTAAAGCGTTGCAACTCTTGGTAAAGTTTAGCTTGCTGGATAGCGATCGCTACTGGGGTTGATAATTCCTCTAGCAAATCAATTTCAAAATGCTGCCACTCACGTGGTTTGGCACACTGGTTAACAACTAGCAAACCATAGAATTGATCCTCCACCATGATCGGTACACCAACAACCGATCGCATTTGGAAGTTAATAAAATCTTGTGCAATCACTGCTGGTAAATCTGCCTTAATACTTGTGTCGTTAACTACATAAATCACTCTAGGGTTAAAGTATGAATGCAGTGCCTCCTCATGGATTTTCGATGTGAGTGTCCACTCACGGATGGAGCGATAGTTAGCAGCTACGGATTCAGCAATGACAGCACTTTCAGAGCCACGGATATTGGTATTAACAATGTATACTCTGTCTGCTTGCAAAAATTCCCGTACTTCTGCTACAGTTGTGTCGAGAATTATTTGCAAGTTCAGCGAAGTGCGAATTCTCTCCCCCATTCCTCTTAATAAGCGATCGCGTTTGGCGATCGCTTTTAATTGTTCTAGTGCTTGATGGCGGTCAGTAATATCGCGCGCAAATCCCTGTATACCTACCACCTGACCGTTTCTAATAACTGGGGTTTCGGCAATTTCTAATACTAATAGCCGACCATCTTTGTGCAGAGCCGAAATGGCGAAAGTGTCTACCCGTTTCCCTGTTAATAATGCTCGATCCGTCAATTCATCAGCCAATGCTTGGGACGATTCATGCATTATCAGATGGTAGACATTCCCTACTAACTCTTCAGGAGTATAGCCCAGAACTGCCTGTACCGAAGGAGAAACGTACTCAAATACATGAGCGTTGTCGTGGATATAAAAAAAGACTTGTTCGCTACCCTCTACCATCAACCGGAAGCGTTCTTCACTCTCAGCAAGTTGCTTCTGAGCTTGTTGACGCTCACTATACAGCACATCTGACATCCGGCGATAGACCATAATGCTGCCTACAGCCGCCCCCATGGCGATCAAGGCTGCTTCTTCATCCTGCGACCATTGTTTATCGCTATGGCAATCGCTAAAGCCGATGAAACCCCAGATTTTGTTATCAACGGGAATAGGTACTAATAACATCGATTGAACTTGCAGAGATTCCAGAAATTGCTTCTGCGGTTGGGATAGAGTACGAGCGATCGCACAGACAGAATAACCAGCAGTCAGACGTTGATGCCATTCTTGTAAATCAAATTCACTATGGCTGAGGTTTTGTAAAACTGGATTGTGATGCTGCGGGATAATACCTGACTGTACCCATTCAAATCGGCGGCTAAAGGCAAGCTCCCCGGTTACGGGATGGGGATGATACTCATAAATATAGACTCGATGTGCTGCTGTAGCTTGTCCCAGGATAGCTAAGGCGTGGTTGATGGCGATAGTGCGATCGCTATTTGTCAATAGAGCTTTTGTTGCTTGTGCCACTCCTTGTAAAAGATTGTGCCACTTGGGTGGGGATACTGACTGTATAGTAGACGCTTTGTAATCGCAATCTAGCTTGGGTAATTCTGGAGTGGCTAATTGCAAATCTGCATTCAACGTGGTTTCTTGATCCATGCCCATATGACAGATTCCGAAACTTCCACTAGGGTGCTTGTGAGAAATATCTAATCACAAGAACATACCCGTCATCTTCATAAAGTATGAAGTTTTCATTAATCTATTTAATTGAATGGTAGAGAAAAAGGGCATTTTCGCGTAAGATGGCAGTGGCGATCGCCTCAGCTTCACTCACAGTAATGTCAGAGTCCCGAATTGCTTGCTCTAATACTTCTCCTAAAAGCTGGCGACCCCACTTTGCTCCTAAGTAATACAATTCAGGGATGGAGTGAGCATCAGAAGAATACATCAATTTACTAGTAGGAGTTAACTCCAATAACTGCCGGATTGTCTCCCGCATTCCGGATACGCTTAGAAAAGGTACTGCTAAACCAAAATCTAAATAGACTTGGGGATAGACAGAAGCCAAATAACCAGCTTGCTGCATATATGGGTAAGAAGCGTGTAAAAGTACTAGAGGTGCATGGCGGTACTGGGGTGACTCCAGTAGATGTCGCAGATAAAGGGGATTTGCCAATCGTAAATCCAAGTCAGGATCGCCATAACCAGTATGTAATTGTACTGGTAGCCGATATTTAGCCGCAATTAATAGCGCTTGTTGGAAAAGAAAATCAATCAGGGGTTTGTCTACAAGCCGCAGTGGCTGATTTTGTAGTTGTTGTTTGAGCTGGTAAAAGTGAGCAGCAGCCACTTCTTCAGTAACAGGTTGGATATTTAAACCACTACGGTAACAAGCAATACTCTTAAAAGCTACAACCCCAGACGGTGGCGGGTCAAGTTCACTGTGGAATGTTGCGAGGAAAGTCTGAAAATCGTCTATTTGCGGGATTAGCTGTTCTGCCAAGACCTCTAACCGTAGAATCCGCTGCACAGGAATCAATCTTTCATGCCATGATAGCGGCAAAATAGTTTCTGGCTGCAATCCATCATCTAAGTAAATCGCTTCCAGGTTAGCGGCACTGAAATACAGTTGTGTCAGATGTTCTAGTCCTAAGCTATCCCGACGCACCACAATTGCTGCTTCCTGTGCCTCACATTCCAATAAAGCTGCAATCTCCCGGAGGCTGCGCCGATAAAAGAAAGTATGACGGACATGGTAATTAATTATCTCTGGGTCATAGCCCTCAGTAAAGGCAGCAGCATAAGGATAACCGACGGCTACTTCAGGTCGTAGCAGGTTATGTGCGTGTTGGTCTATTAAGGGAATTTCAGCCAGATTCATACTTAATATCTGTTCATCAATAAATTATCTGATTTTGGGCGTTGACTGTTAACAGCTTCTATGAATTTCTCACAACTCACATAGGATTACTATAAGCAAAATTAATTTCACACTTATTCCTTGTTAGATAGTCAATTTTGATGGGTAATTTAATTTGCATAAGTACTTAACAGGTTGCTGATAAATCATGGTAAACCGAATGTCTCCCCTACCAGAAAAATATCATCAGTATAAAAAATCACTATTACTCAGGCTGAATATTATTTGTTGATTGAACCTGATTTGTAGCAGTTTGACAATCACTTAACAAAAGAGAGCAGACTATGTTTTGCAAAGATAACCAAGAGAAATGCCAAGATATTCTGAACAGGTTACAACAAGATATTAATGAGATTTTTAAAAAAGTAGAGGATAAATTTAAAACACCAGTACTAAACTTAAACAAAGATCAGAAACTTAAAGTATCAGAGATAGATTATTTAAGCCACGAGCCAATTCAGGAAGAGTTAGCAAAACAAATTGCCTTATTACAACGCTTGTGTGAATATATTGCCAAAGTTCAGAAAAGCAAACGTCAAAGCATGTCTGAGTGTGTTATTTTACAATCTAAACTGAATTCTGCTAAGTTGGCTATATCTTTTTTACTCACGAATAAGACAAAAAAAATAGTTTTTGCTAAAAATATTAGATATAGTATAGAGTATTTTTTGAACAGCAGAAATTCTTGGGGATTTCTAAATAATTTTTTTAAGCAAGCTGTTCGGGAATGGTCAGCACCGACTAAAGTTCTGCTGGGGCTAGCAATGGCACTTCCAATTTATACGATAGCAGTTCCAGGGTCTTTATTTGTTGCAGGACTACTGACAATAGCTACTCACACAGATTTTCGGACACCACCAGTAAACAGTTCTAATTTTCCTAAAATCCAAAACAAAGTAGAAAAACCTCAACTTAGTGAGACACAATTATTTTTTGAAAGATACACTCTGGTATTAGTATCTGCTCTAGCTGGAACATTTGGTAGCATAATTAGTATTTTACTTAGACTTAAACAATATCGAGAGACTGCCTACAAAGGTTCTGCTGCTCCTATTTTAGTAGGCTTTGCTAAGCCTTTAATTGGCACCGCTTTTGGCATATTGGTTTTTACAATTATTAATTCAAATATTATTTCAACTGTACAAGTTCCTCGGTCAAATGCAGAATCAGAAAATAGTGACGTTAAGTATTACTTCTTCTTTTCAATTGCATTTGTCATTGGTTTTAGCGAACGACTGGCTGATGATATCATCCAGCGAGCAGAATCTACTTTGTTACCAGAAACTGCAAAAAAGCTAAAGGAAGCAGGAGAAGAGTTTCAGAGTTCTGCAAAAGATATTCATGCAGCAGGAGAAGAGTTTCAGAGTTCTGCAAAAGATATTCATTCAGCCGCAGAAGATTTTAAATATAGTACAACTCATGAGGCAGCGATCGCTTCTACTGAATCTTCTGAATCTTCTCAAACAAACGATCGACAGCCAACATAAATGTCTGAAGTGGGAAATAGCGAATAGAGGAAGATACCACTTTCATGTTTGGTCGTGAGGCAGTGCGTTGCGGTGAGTCAAATTAAGCGATCGCAAAAAATACGTAATTTAGCTAAATTTGAAACCTTTTGCTCTACTTCATTGACTAACCCAGAGACTATCATCTGGGTTAGTAATTACGAATTACGAATTACGAATTGGTATTAGTATCTCTCTAACAGCAGCTTGACTTCTGCTTCTAAGTCCCAATCTTTCATGGCTTGCCACTCGGCTTGACGTACTGCCAAAAAAGCTTGTGATAGTTGTGGATTTAACGCCTTTAACAAGATATCGTTTTGTGTGAGGTGGCTTAAAGCTACTCCTAGGTTGTCTGGCAACTGGTCAATACCATTAGCACTACGCTCATCAATTGACAGATGTCCGGGGTCTTGTGTAACTGGATTACTAGGTTCCAAACCTCGTTGCACGCCATCGAGTCCAGCTGCTATCACCGCACCTAAAGCCAAGTAAGGATTAGCTGATGCATCAACCGTTTTCAACTCGAAATGGCTGGGACTACCAAATCCAGGAGCGCTAGGCACTCTCACCGCTGCCTCACGGTTATCCAGTCCCCAACAGCGGAAAGCACCACTCCAACTGTGAGGACGGATGCGGCGGTAAGAATTGGTACTTGGGGTAGTTAATGCCATCAATGCTGGTAGATGATCTAGTATGCCAGCGATAAAGGCTCGTCCTACTTGGGAAAGTCCGCAAATACCTTGTGAATCTGGTAATAGATTATGCCCGTCACGCCAGAGGCTGAGATGGATGTGACAACCGCTACCAGCAGCATCTGGAAAGATTTTGGGTAAGAAAGAGGCAGTAAGCTCGTGGTGATATGCGATCGCTTTGACTGTTTCTCTAAAAGCAATCTGCCAGTCGGCACAGAGCAAAGCATCAGTATATCGCACAGAAATTTCTTGCTGACCAGGCCCGGATTCTGGATAATACTGCTCTACAGGAATTCCCTGAGCAATGAGTGCATCAGCAATATTATCTATCACTTCTTGATTAATATCCATTGCTTGAGTTGAGGCAAATACTGTAGAGTCTGTGGGGATAATTCCCTCAGATGTCTGCCGTAGTAAATAAAACTCATTTTCAAATGCTGCTTGAATTTCCAAACCTTCACTTTTAGCTGCCTCAATCATTCGCAGGAGAAAATTACGGGGACACAAAGCCCAAGGAACACCATTGAGTACCATGTTGCCCATTACACGGGCATGATTAGGAGCGTAAGGTAATGAAGACAAGGTAGACCAATCAGGTAGTAAGCGAATTTCGCCTACCGGACTTAGACCACTTTCTGGAATGACGGCATCATACATTACAGACTGCCCCTGTTGCCCTGCGGATATGCCTACACCATGCTCAAAGTAGTGAGACAGCATCTCTAAATGAACAGCTTTGCCACGAATGATATTAGCGTTGTCGCACCAAAGAAAGCGGACGAAATTTATCTCAGCTTCGTCAAGAGATTTTTTGAGTTTCTTAAATTTATTGTTTTCAGTCATCGCTCAGACCATGTCGTGGTTGAGTTGATGCCATAATTCTCGCACGCTTAATATCATGTTCAGTTGAATACTTATGACACAAGGACGCGAGGATGGGGAGACGCAAAGAAAGATTTCGGAATGTAAGGTTTTCAGATAGGGCAAGGTTAAAAAAGGGTGGGTTAGTTTTTGCAAGACAATGCATTAACATTGCAAGCCGATGCATTAGCATTGCAGAGCGATACATTAACATTGCAAGTCGATGCATTAGCATTGCAGAGCGATACATTAACATTGCAAGCCAATGCATTAGCATTGCAGACCGATGCATTAACATTGCAAGCCGATGCATTAGCATTGCAGATCGGTGCATTAACATTGCAACTCGCGCATTAAAAATAATGAAGCGATCGCAAGGGCTGGGATTGCTACTTTTTGAGAAGCCGCTAGCCTGCGGCAACGCCTAACGGCAAATTTGTCTACGCTTTGATCGCAATGACTGTAAATGTAACTTGAAGCTCCAACGCTACTTGTTTTACTTGGGGAACCACCAAGACCAGACTGCTTTACCGCAGTAGTTCCTCTTTGTGTGGCTTAGTTTTCCTGTTGCCCGTTCTCTGTTCCCTTTTATTAAATATAGCTAGTGATTTGCAGGACTTAATTAATACTTATTAAATGAAGTAAAAATATGATAGCCTGCAATAGTAAATATACCTTAGCTAAAAATATAAAATTTGTTTGGGCTGTTTACGGTTTTTACTAGGTACTTGTTGAAGTCAATGCAAAGACCGATAGTTGGGAAATGCAGGTAGATTGTGAGAACGCGCAAATTATTTGTCCTCCTGTTAATGCTATCGCTGGCAGTGACAGGTTGCCAGTCAACTATTGAGCAGCTAGTCAACAAAGGTAATGCGGCGCAAAAAGCTAGAAATTATGCCCAAGCAGAAGCAATTTGGCAACAAGTGCTGAAACGCGATCCTAAGAATGTAGGAGCTTACATTAGTTTGGGCAATGCATTGTATGACCAGAAGAAACTAGATGAGGCAATCGCGCAATATCGCAAGGCAATCCAACTCGACCCTAACTTTGCTAATGGTTACATCGGTTTAGGCAATGTACTGTCTGACCAGAAGAAACTGGATGAGGCTATAGCTCAATATCGCAAGGTAATCCAACTCGACCCTAACTTTGCTATTGGTTACATCGGTCTAGGCAATGTACTGTCTGACCAGAAGAAATTGGATGAGGCTATAGCTCAATATCGCAAGGCAATCCGACTCGACCCTAACTTTGCTAATGGTTACATCGGTCTAGGCAATGTATTGTCTGACCAGAAGAAACTGGATGAGGCTATAGCTCAATATCGCAAGGCAATCCAACTCGACCCTAACTCTGCTAATGGTTACATCAGTGTGGGCAATGTACTGTATGTCCAGAAGAAACTGGATGAGGCTATAGCTCAATATCACAAGGCAATTCAACTCGACCCTAATTCTGCTAATGGTTACATCGGTCTAGGCAATGTACTGCAAGACCAGAAGAAACTGGATGAGGCTATAGCTCAATATCGTAAGGCAATTCAACTCGACCCTAATTCTGCTTATGCTTACATCGGTCTAGGCAATGTACTGCAAGACCAGAAGAAACTGGATGAGGCTATAGCCCAATATCGCAAGGCAATCCAACTCGACCCCAACTATGCCTCTGCTTACAACAGTTTGGGAATTGCACTGTATGACCAGAAGAAACTGGATGAGGCTATAGCCCAATATCGCAAGGCAATCCGACTCGACCCTAACTTTGCTTATGCTTACATCGGTCTAGGCAATGTACTGTCTGACCAGAAGAAATTGGATGAGGCTATAGCTCAATATCGCAAGGCAATCCAACTCGACCCTAACTCTGCCTATGCTTACAACGGTTTGGGCAATGCACTGTATGACCAGAAGAAACTGGATGAGGCTATAGCCCAACATCATCAAGCCTTGAAGCTACCAGATGTTTTGGGAACACCAGCCAGTGCCCATACTTTAGTTCATAATAGTTTAGGTTTCACACTACAAGAACAAGGCAAATTAGAAGAGGCAATTGCGGAATACAAACTCTCTATTAAATTAGATCCAAACTTTGTCATTGCCCAGAACAACCTCAAGGAAGCTGAACGGTTGTTAGCGCTGAAGCAAAAACCTCAACCTATTGAAGAAAAATTGCCCACCTTAGCAGAGAGTCCGTATTTGCCTACTTTTCGGTCTGTGGTTAAAGTTGTGGCTAAAATCCCCACCGGAAATAACATTGCTACAGGATGGGTGGTAAAACGAGAAGGAAATCGTGTTTGGATTGTGACTAATCGCCACGTAGTTACCGATAGCGAACACAGGCAAGAACCCAGCAGAGAAATTGAAGTTGAGTTTTACAGCCAAAATGAAATTCGGCCGCGTCGTCCTGCTAAGATTCTGCAAATTACCCCAGACGACGACACCCTCGACTTGGCACTTTTAGAAGTGGCAGATGTTCCTAATGACATTAAGCCTCTAGCGATATCTTTGAAAGCCGTTACTTTCAACGACCAAATTAAAGTTATTGGACACCCCAGCATAGGCGGTGACTGGACTATGGAAACTGGCGAGATTAGCAACATTAAACAGCAACAATTGCAGCTGTCCAAAGCTAACTTGTCCTCAGGAAACTCTGGCGGCCCGGTGTTAGACCAACAAAATCGTGTTGTCGGTATTGTATTTAAAATAGATACGCCTAATCCATCTGCTGGTGTATTTGCCACAGGTGGTTATGGATTTGCCTATCGAATCGAGTTAGTGAAAACTAAACTGAGTGATTGGGGAATTGTAATTAATAATTCGTAATTCGTAATTCGTAATTCGTAATTTCCTTCGGGAAGGTTAGCGCCTACATAATTCGTAATTAAGATACACACAAAAAGGTTTGTACTTTACTTTATTCTTCAAACAATACATCTTTTTTGGAAGCATCCCAATGCAAGCAAATTTACCAAGATGATGAGTTGTCCGAAGCGAATGAAGTGAAGGGGCTTCCCGTTCGCCCTTGGCGTTCCCGCAGGGTAGGGTAGCGATCGCAACCAATATAGTTTGCGATCGCTTTGCTTCACTACGTACCCTACGGGAAGCCTTTCCGCCAATGCAATGACAAATAATGTTTTTACACATTTGGGATGCTTCCTCTTTTTTCAACCAATCCCCAGTCCCTAATCCCCAATCCCCAGTCCCTTTTACTTCAGTATGATTTACAGAATATTATTAGTATCTACCTTGTTTAGCAGTTTTTTGCTTATCCAATGTTCTCAGTCTCCTGCACCTGAACCTCCTCAAGCGTGTCTTCCTGGCAACACGAGTGATACTGCTTATATGTGGCGAGACAAAAACCGCTGCGAAGGTATTAAAAGTGGCATTCCCACTAGTGGAGGGATACGGCTGATCTCTTTTGCTAGCCGTAGTATCAATGGCTTTGGCGATCGATTGCAACTGCAAATTCCCAACATTGGTAGTGGTAATCCCGATGTGAACGTGCGTTCATTAGGTAAACAATATCAGCTAGACAATATATCATTTAAACCTGGGTCTTCTGCTTTTAGCTTTAGCTGGTCTACCTATGTTTTGCAAAAGGAGAAAATTGAACCTAAAAGTTTACGCGCCCTCGCTTCTTTTACTAAAGGTTCTCAAGCTGTGTATGTACCTGTAACCATTGGCAAATCTTCTGGTGAATATGAGTTTGTTCTCTACTCTAATAGTCGTGCCCAAATTCCCACTTTTCAAATTCGCCGCGATGGTAAGGCAGTCTACACAAGTCCACCGAAAACTTCCCAAGGTGGTGAAATTCTCTTTAAATGGAATGCAGCCAAAGCACCAGCAGGTCGCTATGAACTCAAGTACATAGCTGAATTAGAGCAATTTGGCAGACCTCCAGAAAAAGAGGATTTACAAGTTTTATTTGAACACAATCCTGATTGGCTAAAGTAAGATAGGCAGAGAAAATTAAAAATTAAAAGTTAAGTAGTTTGATGGTAGCACCACGCCGCAGAATAAAATGGAAAAAGTTTCTAGAATTTATTATCCGATTATTGCAGTGGGTGTGGAATCAATTCTATGATTCGGGGAAATTAATCATTAATTGGTTAAAAAAAGTTCTGAAATCTTTTATTAACTACTTCAAACATAAACCTATAGCAATCTTGGTACTATTGCTATTATTGATTTGTATCTTAACTGTTTTTGCAGGTATTGCACCTAGTACCAATAATTTTGATGGTAGTTTAGTGGTTCAACAACTCGGTTTTACCTATAATGGTAAAGAAGAAAATAAACTTTTTATTAATAACATTCGTGGTATTACAAAATTTTTGGTTGATGGTCGCCAAACCCTAACATTAACAGGAAAGTTTACTAGCCCTTCACAACCAAAGCTCAATGATAAACTAGCTCGGATAAATACTCTCACAATTGAATTATTGCAAGAAAAAAGCCAGTGGTCGATTGTTCCTGCCGATTCCAAATCAAAAAGTAAGTTAACACTATCTGAACTGCGACTACAACCTCAAATAACCATTGATTCATTCAGCTACAATCCTTATAATCACCGCTTAGCCTTTTTATTTTTATCAAAGACCGCATTAGACAAATCAGCAAAACCTAATTTAATTCTGAACCTGAGCGAACAGCCATTAAAAATAACTTTCACTGGCTACCGTTTGCCAGAACTAGGATTGCAAGATAATCAAGATACTTCTAATCAACTTGAATTAATCGTTAAGCCAAATAATTCTGAACTCAGGCTATTAATAACTAACAATACAAATTTATCAATAGACTTACCTGAGCCTAATCAAGTCGATTATGAAGAATGGTTTCAGGGAGATTTAGCAGTTATAAATATGCAATTTAATAAAGTATATAAGACTGGAATTAATGTTAATGATGATTTAGAAAAGTCCACTATAAATAATGGTGATATTCGCATGGGAGAACGCAATCTTAAAGTGGAATCTCATCAGTTCCTAATGATAGAAAAACCAGGAGTTGAACGCCTGCAACATCTGGCGGTTATCCCAGCAAAAACAACCAAAGAAGTAGAATTACGCATCAATGGTGAAAGTGTAGACATCTCTGAACCTCCTGAAGGAATAGAAGTACGTATTGCAGGTAAATCTAAACAAATTCAGGTAGGAATAGATCCCCGTTTACCTGTGAATAGTCTGCAATCAAACTTACTCGCTAGCTGGGGATTAGCTAATGATGTGGTAATTGCTATTATTTCGTTTTTCAGTGCAATAATTGTTTCGCTTTTAACTTGGCTAATCAACGACTTTCTATCTTGGCTAAAGGAAAATGATGTTAAACCAAGAAGGTTGATGCGATCGCCTTACTTTCCTCATCGCAGAAAGTAACTGATAAGCTAAAACACATCATCCAAAAAGTCGTTTACTGCTGACAGTCAACACAACCATATATACAAGTCTGTACGATCCTAATAACACAAAATTTCACAGGAGAGTAGATAAATGAGCATTTATCTCGACTCAGCGATCGCAGCTGAAGCCGAAGCTGCTAGAGAATTAGGTTGGGTCAAAGGCATCACTACTAACCCCACTTTATTAGCCAAAAGCGATTTACCAGTGCAGACTATATTCAAGCGTCTCACAGAGTTAACCACTGGGCCAGTATTTTACCAACTGATAACGTCTGACTTTAATGAGATGGTGGCAGAAGGACGGGCGGCTTTTGAACTCATTGGACACCAAACTGTACTGAAAATTCCAGCTTCATTAGTTGGCTTTCAGGTAGTTACTCGCCTTTCCTCAGAAATTCCCTGTGCAGTCACAGCAATATATAGTGCAGCTCAAGCTGCTGTATCTCAAGAAGCGGGTGCTAAATACGCGATCGCTTACGTCAATCGGGCTACTAAACTATTGGGTGATGGAGTAGCTTTGGTGCGAGAAATGGCTAGTGTGCTAGCAGGTAGCAATACAGAAATTCTGGCAGCCAGCATCAAATCTCCTCAAGAAGCAGTAGCATCTCTACAAGCTGGCGCTCATCATCTCACCCTACCTTTGGCTATGTTACAGTCTCTAACCACTCATGAATTCTCAGCGCAAACCATTGACGAATTTGCCAAAAACGGACGTGGTATTTTTTAGTGGTCTGTTGTCGTAGAGACGCGATTAATGCGTCTGTACAAGAGTCAGTTGTCAGTAGTTTTTCTTCCTCATCTCCCTCTGCCCCCCTGACAGGTGTAGGTTTTTTACGTTTTGTTCCTAAAACCCTGGTTTTAGGGTGTAAGGGTGTGGGGGTGTAAGGGTGTAGGGGTAGAAGAAATGATGATTAGAGCGTTAGTTTTATAGTCATTACTCATTGCTTGATTA
>NZ_JAVRBR020000078.1:0-25731 GCF_034531165.2 Dendronalium sp. ChiSLP03b
AGCCTTTCGAGGCTTTAATTTCTAAGTTTTGGCTATAAATTTTAGTTACTGTTAGAAAATAAAGGCTCAAAGCTTGACTCAATCAAAGTTTCAGAATCTTGCTTCGATTATTGTTTTCCGAGAGTGACAAAAGAAAGATAGTATCAATTGATTTAATGATTTATTTATAAATACGCTCTGATGGATACGGCAACATAATAAAATTAGAGGCTAAAGCAGGTACTTAAATACGGTTGTTCAGTTAAGCTTTTTTCTCCTCTTCCCTGTTTAAGAACAGCCTGCCTTAACAGGTAAATTTCCTTGACATCATGTCCGTTCAAATAACCGTCATTGCGACCGTAAGGAAGCAATCCCAAAAAATCCCAAAACCTCTGCGATTGCTGCGTTCCACTTCGTTGCACTCGCAATGACATATTAAGGGTAATTTGCCGGACATGATATGAACCGTATTGCCTGATGCATTGTGCATAAATGCCTATTGAGAATGTGTAACAGAGTATCAAGGTTTGGTGATTAGTCAGCGCTCTCTCTTACAAATGTTAAGAAAGATCCGAGTAATGGATCGCAATCTTAAAGAAAGTGCTGTAGGCGGTGGTTTTTTCATGCATCTTTATATGAAAACGGTATAACTACTAAAACTTTATTTTTGTTGGTGCTTTTTAAGCGATCGCTAATTATGTAAAACGAGCGTAAGAAGCTTGAATTCCTTCTTTTAGAGTAAATCTTGGAATTATTGTTTGAAAAGTGTGAAAGAATCAACCAAGGGCTTGCGAAAGCTAATGTGTGCGCTTTGCGCTCAGTGCATCCTAAGCCCTAGCCAAGCTAAACTTAGCTGTCCAGTGCTTGAAGTTCAGGGGGAGGGCTGTGTGAGAGACAGCCCTTGGGAAATGTCGAGCATTTCAAAACAGCGCATTAATAGTGGGACTTAGACAAAAAGTAGGCGGAAAAAAGGCTCAAACGTATATGCAGAGGGATTTTGACATCGTTAAGCCTAGTTTTTTGATATATCTGGGTTTCAAGCGTTTTTCAACCTTTGGTGTATTTTCCTTGTCCTGCATGGGTTTAAGGCTTGTTTTTACCTCAAAAATGTTTAAGTCCCAATAGGTTGTTTTTGTTGCCCCTTGCAGAATTTATCGTCAAGTGCATGTCCGCAGGATTCATTTAAACCTAATCCCCAATTGCTAATTCCCTTCACTACTACCTATACATGAGTACTATAGTCATCACAACTCACGGTACATTAGGAGACAACTTGCCTTATATTGCACTTGGAAAAGCCCTAAAAACTAGAGGGCATGAAATACGCATGGTAGTAAATGAGGTGGTACATTCCTATGTTTTAAAAGCTGGACTTGAAGCTGTTACTAACGGTCACTCAAGGATTAGCCCTGAAGAAGTGCGACGTAATGCACAACTATGGAACCAATTGGGTTTATTGAGGGGGCAGTCGCCAGACAAAACAAAATCTGTGATAAACAACGATGACATAATAGATGGTGCAACACCTTTGTTAAAGGTATGTCACGGTGCAGATATGTTAATTTCTGATTCTGAGCAGGATATATTTGCCGCTGTAATAGTGGATGTTTATGATATTTGCTGGGTTCGATCTCGTGTGACTCCATTTTCTCAGTGCTTTTCTAACGCAGAAATTAAACATCATCCTTATTACAATAGTTGGCTAAATACCGAAAATTCAAAGCGCTTTATTTTGGCTGCCAGTCCCCATTTTTGCCAATTATCTCCAGAATATTCTCATGTACATCAAACAGGTTTCTGGTTTTATGAAGATTCAGATTGGAGCGGCGGCGAACCCAGCGAAGAGATTAGAGAATTTGTCGAGCAGGAACCCAAACCTTTAGTGCTTTCATATAATAGTGTACCTGTGGAAAATCCTCAAGAAATTGTGGAAATTCACGTCCGCGCTGCGGCTAAATTAGGTAGACGAATTTTAATTCATCAAGGCTGGGTAGACTTCAATCAAAGTCATTTACCATCAGACATCGACCGGGATAACGTCATGTTTGCCAATGGTTTGATAGCGCACGATTGGTTGTTTTCTCGTGCAGCCGCCGCGATCATTCATGGCGGAATTGGGACGATCGCAAGGTCGTTGCGTAATGGCTGTCCTGTGCTGGTGGAACCTTTAGCCTTCGATCAATTTTTTAACGCCTTGCAGGTGCAAAAATTAAAAGTCGGAACTGCTATGGATTCAGAGAAGCTGACAGCAGATAGAGTTGCTAATGTTTTAGACAAAAAAGTATTGACACCTGACTATAAAAGACGGGCTGTAGAAGTTGGTGAAAAAATTAATGCTGAACAGGGTTTAATCACTGCGTGCGACTTAATTGAGCGCTGGTTGTCAAGGTGATGCTTATGATTGAACTTTAGACCGAAAACTTTTGTGATGCCTTCTGGTGTGTCGGCTTCTGTAAAATAAACTATACTCTTTTCGTTGCACTAAATAAATCAAAGTTTATGATTGAAGTATCACCATCAAACTATTATAGTTATGTTGAAGATTTATGGATTATCACAACATATTATAATTCATGTAATTACCAGACAATATTAAAGAATATTACTACTTTTAGAAAAAGAATAGAGGAAGCCGGACTCAACTTAATAATTATTGAGTGCGCTTTTAAAGATCAAGTATTCACATTAAGCAATTCCAGCAAAAATACTACCATCATCAAAGTTAATGCAACAGATGTGATGTGGCAAAAAGAAAGACTATTAAATATAGCACTATCTCATCTCCCCACATCGTGTAAAAAAGTTGCCTGGATAGATTGTGATATTTTATTTAGTAACTCGGAATGGGCTGTGGAAACATCGAAGCTTCTAGATGTATTTCCTATTGTACAGCTTTTCGATATCGGCATTAGACTTCCTAAAGATCGGGAAATCTGTAGAGGGGAAGAGGAAATATGGAAAAGTTTTGCTTCTATTTATAAAGATGAACCTAACCAGATATACAAAGGATATAAACGGCATGGACATACTGGTTTTGCCTGGGCGGCTAGAAAGGAACTGTTGTTCAAGCATAAATTCTATGACGCATCTATAGTTGGATCGGGAGACGAATTAATGGCACATGCTATGTGTGGAGCCTGGTATTCAATATGTGTTGCCAAAAGATTAGGAAGAACCAAATATCATTTTAATTACTTTATAAAATGGGCAGAAAAATTTTATGAAGATGTTCTTGGTAAAGTCGGTTGTGTCTCCGGTTCTGTTCTTCATTTATGGCACGGAAATAGTGAAAACAGACTACATCCGGAAAGAACTATTCAACTTCATATCTCTAATTTCGATCCGGAAAATGATATAACTATTGACGAAAATGGTTGTTGGAAGTGGAATTCCGATAAACCATATATGCATGAATGGATAAAGGAATATTTTTCACTAAGAAAAGAAGATGGTGATTGAATAATTGCATAGTATGTCTGAGTCAGTAAGTCAGATTAAATAACAAAGATCAAATTAACATGACAGTTACATCCCCTCAATTACCCCGCGTTTTCTTACTCAATGCAGACAAGCTTCTGCAAGTCAAAGAAAGTCGTACATCGGGCAATCAAATATTTGATTCTGCAATTAACCAACTGTCTGAGATATCTAATAAAGCTCTTAAAGATGAACCTTTTAGGGTTGGGGAACGCATACAGTCGGATGCACCTTTATCTCCTTCAGTAGACAAGCATGACTATTTTAGCTTGGCACCGTATTGGTGGCCTAATCCTAACACTCCAGACGGACTACCTTATATCCGTAAGGATGGAGAACGCAACCCAGACACCGATAAGATTCCTGATGCAAAAAATCTTAACGGTATGGTCAATTCTGTTGCAAGATTAACGCTTGCTTACTATTTCACTGGCAAAGAGGTATATGCAAAGCACGCAGCCGATTTACTGCGAACTTGGTTTCTTGCTGAGAATACGCGCATGAATCCCAATATGGCACATGCACAGGTAATTATGGGTAAACATAATGGACGCGGAACAAAAGAAGGAATTATAGAAGCACACGGCTTTATTTAAGCAGTACTTGGAGATCAGTCAAAAGAGCTATCAACTTGATGAGCTTGATAAATTGAATATGTTAATTGGGTGGTGCGTCAGGGAAGCGTGGGATTGACTATCATACGGAAGAAGAAAATCAGGCTTGTTCTCAAAAGCTATACCCTACTTACTCTGTGGTCATTTAGAGAAGGTGTATCGCAGGTTGACACAAGATGCTAGCTAAAGGCTGACAGTGTTGCAATAAGCAGAATTACTTTGTAAAAATTGGGCAGCATGAGGGAAAGAAAAGATTATGGGGATGCGATCGCCGCACACTGCTCCCTACCCCCACTTGAATCTACTGTCTTGTTTTGAAAAATTGGTATAGTTTATTTCTCTTATGATTTGACGCTAGGGGTGAAGGCAAAGCCTAGAACCAAATTTTGAATCGCCCGTTGTCACTTTCTTGTCACATTTATTTTCCATAATAAAAATATTGGGCAAATTTAATTATCCCAAAGTGACGATAGCTCTGTGGGCTTTCAACACTAATGAGGAATCAATGTGAGTAGACCTGAAAACCATAGTTTACTTGGGCAGGTAACGACAACTGAAGTAGCAGCGCCTAAACAATCACTGACATTATCGGATGCTGTAGCTCTGATTGTTGGTATTGTCATTGGGGCAGGGATTTTTCAAACGCCTGCCTTGGTGGCGGCTCAAGCAGGTAGCGATCTGGCTGTATTGCTGTTTTGGCTAGCAGGTGGTGTAGTGTCTCTTATAGGAGCATTGTGCTATGCAGAGTTGGCTACAACTTATCCCGATGTTGGTGGCGTTTACTACTACCTAAAGCGTGCTTTTGGACGCAGAGTCGCCTTTTTATTTGCTTGGGCACGGATGACAGTGATTCAAACTGGTTCCATTGCTCTGTTGGCATTTGTCTTTGGTGACTATGCCTCTGAGATATGGCGGCTAGGTGCATTTTCACCTTCTGTGTATGCAGCAGGGGCGATCGCTGTTTTAACTGCTTTAAACATCATCGGTTTGCAACAAGGTAAGTGGACGCAAAACTTACTGACTGTGGCAAAAGTTCTGGGTTTGTTACTAGTTGTAATAATTGGACTGACTGCCACACCAAATTCTGCTGCCCCTATAGAATCTACATCATCAGGAAGTTGGGGACTGGCAATGGTATTTGTGTTGTTATCCTATGGTGGCTGGAACGAGGCGGCGTATATCTCGGCGGAAATCCAAAATAGACAACGCAATATTCTGCGATCGCTACTCTGGAGTATTGGGATTATCACTACC
The DNA here is from genome assembly GCF_034531165.2 of Dendronalium sp. ChiSLP03b. Lineage (NCBI taxonomy): Bacteria > Bacillati > Cyanobacteriota > Cyanophyceae > Nostocales > Nostocaceae > Dendronalium > Dendronalium sp. ChiSLP03b. The sequence goes on from NZ_JAVRBR020000078.1 coordinate 5,325, forward strand.
ATTTACCTAGCGATCAATCTGGCTTATCTACGGGGATTGGGATTAGCCAACATGGCAACCTCAGAAGCAGTAGCCGCAGATTTAATGCGCTCTCTTTGGGGCACACCGGGAGCTTTGTTCATCAGCATACTGATTGCGATCGCTACTTTGGGGGCAATCAACGCCACAATTTTTACTGGGGCACGGACTAACTACGCGCTAGGACAAGATTTTTCTCTGTTTAGCTTTATGGGACGTTGGCAACAACGTCCTAGTACTCCCAGCCAAGCTTTGTTGTTACAAGCAGCGATCGCTCTGGCATTGGTTTTATTGGGCACACTCACCCGCAAGGGTTTTGAAACAATGGTGGATTATACTGCCCCCGTATTTTGGTTTTTCTTCTTTCTTTCGGGCATATCGCTGTTAGTGCTGCGAAAGCGTGAACCTGAGATTTTACGCCCGTTCAGTGTGCCATTTTATCCCATCACGCCATTGCTATTTTGTGCTGTTTGTGGGTACCTGCTTTACTCTAGCTTGGTTTATACCAACGTTGGGGCAATTGTAGGCGTTTTGGTAGTGGCAGCAGGTATTCCATTGTTGATTTGGAATCGCTACCGCCAAGGTAGGGCATGAGGGAGATAAGGGGACGCGGGGATATCGAGACGCAAAGACGCGGGGACACGGGAACAAAGAGAATAACTCCTGCCCTCTGCCTCCTGCCTTCTACCAACTAACAACTAACAAAGGAGAAAATTTATGAGCTTCAAAAAAATTCTGCTTTTATTGGTTACAGGGGTTAGTGTGACTAGTTTGGGGCTTGCTGGATGTACGACGACGCAAGAACGAGACTTTGAAGCAGGCGCACAACCACCTTCTCTGACTGCTCAAACCGAAACAACAACTCCTACTAGTCAACCTCAAGAACGCCCTGGTGATGTTCCCTATGTGCCAACGCCACAACCCGTAGTAGATGCAATGTTAAAAGTGGCAAAAGTAAACAAAAATGATATCCTGTACGACCTCGGTAGTGGTGACGGGCGAATTGTGGTTACAGCCGCCCAAAAGTATGGTACACGAGGTACTGGTATAGATATTGACCCACAACGGATCAAAGAGGCTAACGAAAATGCCCAGAAAGCAGGAGTAACAGATCGCGTCAAGTTTGTTCAGCAAGACTTATTCAATACAAACTTGAGTGACGCTACGGTGGTCACACTCTACTTGCTGCCTGATATCAACCTCAAACTCCGCCCCAAACTCTTCAAAGAACTTAAACCTGGTACTCGAATTGTCTCCCACGCTTTCGATATGGGCGACTGGAAACCACAGCAAACGCTACAGGTAGAAGGAAAAACTATTTACTACTGGGTAGTTCCCGAAGAGATACCAGCTAATTTGCGATAAATATTAGCAAAGAAATATGAAAGGATTCATCAGCTTCGCATGAGCTGGCTACATTCTTGAAAAAATCTTAGACTTCTTGCAAAAGTAGGCTAAAGGGAAAGGATTAAAAGTATGCATTTTCTTTTCCCCTTAGCCCTTTTCCTATATTGAAAATAGGGAGTGGGGACAGGAAAGAGATATTTTCATGCCCTCATTGTGAGTTATTTACCCGTAGGTGTCTAGTTATTTAATATTTAATGAGACTATAAGCGATCGCACGCAGCTATATTTAAATCTCACCAAGCCAACTCAAGCTTTTGTATCTCAGTTTTATTTAGCTAAATAGACTATTTTTGCAGAATACCAAAATGCTTCTAGTAAGTAGATCGGCGCAAATAAATATAATATGTTCTGTCATTGCGAGGAACGAAGCAATCCCAGTCTTTGCGATTGCTACTCTGCGAGAAAGCTCTGCCTATGTCGTTCCTCCTCTCTACGAGACGCTACGCGATCGCAATGACATCTTACATTTAATTATGTTTACCTACTTATCATATTCAAGTAATCAGTTTATTTGCAGCGAGTCTGATTAGCTGAACTAAAATAGCCTCTATAATTTCTGATTTCTCACCACTCAACTTAGAGATTTAGAGAAAACATTTACTTGATTCTCTCCCCTGCTTTTCCTGCCCTTGGTTTTACCCCTATTAATTCACTAACAACATCTTTTATTTTCGGGGGCTTTCGGCGTATGAGTAAATTATTGTTAAAGTCTAAAACAGCAGAAATGTTCAAATGCGATTTCTACGCCGCCTACTGCCCCCTTTTTTTAAATCGTTAAGCGAGGCGATCGCTTTATCTGAGCAGCCTTGTTACCCTAACATCATATTCTGTGCCTTTTGGATGATCGCTTCTAGCCTGGGTCAGCGCCATACCATCGGCTGTTTTTATTGACTCTGCGTTGATTTCGTACCGTGTTGTTCCGTGTTGATAGGTATTGTTAGTTATATCAGCAAATTCTTTGATATCAACTAACACCTCGTAAGTATGAACCATTTTGGAACCTCCTCGTGCAATGTGCAAACGATAGGGATAAAATTCAGTATATGAATACAAAGAAGTGTTGGTTCTCCAATAAATACAATTCTTTTGGAATAAATACAATTCTTTATTGAACGATACGCAGTCTTTACAAAATGTAGTGGAAGATTGCTTGGCTAGGTGCAAAATTAGTTGGTGGGAAGAGATGACGGACGTTGCCATCCAAGTTAGGCGATTAGCAAAAAAATGCAGAGGCCCGACTAATTCAATACTTACAGTTAAGAGTATAAAAATCTCACACAGAGACAAAAGAGGCGCAAAGAGTTTTATACGTATTATCATTTCTCTGCACTTCAGTTAATATCTGTAACCGCAACTTGGTATTATTTGAGTTTGCATGGGTTTAATTTACTCAAGTTATCTATGTTTCCTAATATTGAAACTGTTTTTTTACGTCAAATGGCTTCAGGCGATCGCCTGTCTCTACAAGTTTACAAATTTATTGGCGCTCAACTAGGCAAAAAAGTTTATATTCAATCAAATTTGCATGGTGCAGAAATTGCTGGCAATGCTGTTATTAATCAATTAATTGAGTTTTTATTAACACTTAATGATACTGATTTAATTGGAGAAATTTGGTTAGTTCCTGTTTGTAATCCCATAGGAACAAATGAACGCGCTCAGCATTTTTCTCCAGGGCGATATTGTGTTTACGAAGCTAAAGACTGGAATCGTATATTTTGGGACTATGAGAAAGAAGCTGATGATTTAGTAGCTTTTACTAAATCTCAACTTCATATCAATCTAGAGGATGTTCGTCAGAACTATCTAACTATAATTCAGGAACAATTTGCCAAACTTTTAGAAAAAATTAATTCTCCTAGTAGTGTATCTTACACTGAATTTTTTCGTTATCAACTACAATCTCTTAGTTTAGATGCAGACTACTTGATTGATTTACACAGTTCTAACAATCAAGGATTAGACTTCCTTTATTATTGCCGCAATCGAGAAGACAGTGCCAAATACTTTTTGCTCGATTTCGGAATCTTGCTCGATAAATATGATGGTGATGCTTTTGATGAAGCTTTTATCAAACCTTGGTTAGCTTTAGAAGCTTCTTTTCAACAGCTTGGTAGAGAAATCAAATTTGATATAGAAGCTTGGACGCTAGAATTAGGGACAGGAATGCAGATGAATCCTGATTCAGTTGCCAAAGGTGTACGGGGTGTGAAAAACTATTTAGCGCAAAAAGGTGTATTAAAAATTCCTGATTCTTCTGATGACACAAAAAACCATGAAATGACTTTTGTATGTAGCAGTAACAGACAAAAATATTATGCGATCGCGGGTGGCATGATTCAATCTAGAGTTGAATTAGGTAGTCAAGTCAAAGCAGGAGATAAATTGTATCAAATTCTCAGTTTTAATAAAGAGAAGAAGCTACCTAGTGTAATAGATATTTTTGCTGAGCAAGATGGATTGGTTTATGACATCTCAACCAATCAGGCAGTAAATCAAGGTGAGTTTGTACTCGGAGTTATTAATTAGTAGAGACGCGATTAATCGCGTCTCTGCAAGAGTTAATCGCCTAAATAAATACCCATACCACGAGCGGTTTTAACTAAAGTACCATTTGGATCGACGGCGCTATACTGAGCGATCGCTTCTGTAATTGGCACGCTTAATACTTGACGATTTTGCCATGTTACCATGCGATCGTATTTACCTTCTGCAATTAAATTAACTGCCGCCACACCAAAGGCGGTTGCGACTAATCTATCTAATGGAGAAGCAGTTCCACCTCGTTGGATGTGTCCTAAAACTGTAACTCGCGTTTCTACACCAATGTGTTCGATAATTTGGTCTGCTAAATATTCACCAATTCCACCATATCGAGATTGTCCTAAGCGATTTGTAATCGTTACATTTTCTCCATAGTGGGTGCGAACTGCTTCGGAAACAATAATTAAACAGTAGTTTTTGCCTTGGTCTTGACGTTCTTTGATTTTGTAGCAAATGTGATCGATTGTGTAAGGTATTTCCGGAATTAAAATTACATTTGCTCCCCCTGCGATTCCCGCAGCTATTGCTATGTGTCCTGCGTCACGTCCCATCACTTCTAGAATCATGACGCGGCTATGACTGGCAGCTGTAAAATGCAGCCGATCTAATGCTTCTGTGGCAATATTCACAGCTGTATCAAAACCGATGGCATGTTCCGTAACGCCAATATCGTTATCAATCGTTTTGGGAATACCGACTAGGTTAATGCCACCTTGTTGTGCGAGACGACGGAGAATTGCCAAACTACCATCACCACCGATACCAATTAAAGCGTCTAAACCTAAGTCATGGTAACCTGTAACGATCTCTTGAGAGCGATCGCATAGACTGCCATCGGGCATGGGAAAAGCAAAAGGATCGCCTTTATTGGTAGTCCCCAGCATTGTGCCACCAGCAGTTAACAGCGAATCCACTCGATCGATTTCCAGTTTTGTGAATTGTGGCGGACGCGCCATCAATCCTAACGTAGCTTGGCGAATTCCCAGCACCTCCCAGTCATAAGTATTCACAGCACAATGTACAACAGCTCTAATTACAGCATTCAAACCAGAGCAATCTCCTCCACTAGTGAGAATTCCAATGCGTTTGCGTTCTCCCATATCTTTTTTTGACGTTACGATCCAAGTAGAATTAGTAGTAGATTCAACTTAAGCAAGGGTCAGTAGTAGATTAAGCCTAAGCAGAAGCAATCTCCTAAAATGTTACGGTGATTTTATGATTGTTTATGTTTTGGAAAAAAACCCATTAACCCCATCGATAAAATATGACGGTAGAGCCAAAGGTGAATAGTATTGATAATCACAACTTCTCTTTTTCAGGAGAAGTATCGATCCCCCAGGCTCCTCCTGAATTTAAGTCAGGTTTTATTGGCATTATTGGTCGTCCTAATGTCGGTAAATCTACTTTAATGAATCAATTGATCGGACAAAAAATTGCTATTACATCACCAGTAGCACAAACTACACGCAATCGTTTACGCGGAATTTTAACTACACCAGAGGCACAGTTAATTTTTGTCGATACACCAGGAATTCATAAACCTCATCATCAATTGGGGGAAGTGCTGGTGCAAAATGCCAAAATAGCCATTGAATCAGTTGACGTAGTGCTGTTTGTGGTGGATGGAACAGTCGCTTGTGGTGCAGGCGATCGCTATATTGCCGATTTGCTGATTCGCAGCGAAACACCAGTGATTTTGGGTTTGAATAAAATTGACCAACAAGCCTCAGATTCTCAGTTCGTTGATGATAGTTACCAGCAGTTGGCTGTTCCATATGAATGGCCGACAATAAAATTCTCCGCTAAAACTGGTGAAGGGTTAGCGCAACTTCAACAGTTATTGATTGAACATTTAGAAAATGGGCCATTGTACTATCCTCCCGACTTGGTGACAGACCAACCAGAACGCTTTATTATGGGCGAGTTGATTCGCGAACAGATTTTGCTGTTGACGCGGGAGGAAGTACCCCATTCAGTAGCGATCGCTATTGACAAAGTAGAAGAAACACCAACCATTACCCGTGTACTCGCCACCATACACGTCGAGAGAGATTCTCAAAAAGGAATTCTCATTGGTAAAGGTGGCTCAATGCTCAAAGCAATTGGTAGTGCAGCTCGCGAACAGATTCAAAAGTTAATTTCCGGTAAAGTATACCTAGAACTGTTCGTTAAAGTACAGCCAAAATGGCGACACTCTCGCGTCAGCTTAGCTGAGTTGGGCTATCGCGTGGAAGAATAAGTAAGTGGTCAGTAGTCAGTAGTTATCAGAACTAACAACTAACAACTAACAACTGACAACTGACAACTAACAACTGACACCGACAGATAGAATGTCCTCAGATACTAGCCATACCTTAAATCTTCCGACTGGTGCTTCCCGGTTGCGCGTCTTAATTGTCGAAGACGATCCCATGATGCAACTGGGATTAGAACAGTCATTAATGGCTCATCCCCAGTTGGAGATTGTGGGACAAGCAGAAGATGGTTATTTGGGCGTACAAGCAGCATTAAAATTAAAACCCGATCTGGTAGTCATGGATATTGGCTTACCAAGGCTGGATGGCATTGCAGCGACGCAGCAAATTAAGGCAGTACTGCCAGAAACTCACGTAGTAATGCTGACATCCCACAAAACAGAGACGGAAATTATTGCGGCATTGTCTAGCGGTGCGGATGCATATTGTATCAAAGGTGCGAGTGTTGAGCGATTGTTGAGCGCGATCGCTGCCGCAGTTGATGGTGCAGCTTACCTCGATCCCCAGATTGCCAGGCAAGTCATTGACAACCTCAAGCCGCCCTCCCCTACCAACAACGTTGCTAACCTATCTGGACGCGAGTTAGAAGTTTTGAAACTGATGGTAGAGGGATTAAGCAACCCAGAAATAGCGGAAAAACTTTATCTCAGTCCTAACACAGTTAAAACACACGTCCGGGGAATTATGAACAAACTAGCAGTTGACGATCGCGTGCAAGCAGCCGTCGTGGCACTGCGTTCTGGATTAGTATAATTAGCATCATGGCGATAGCACTTCCTGCTAATACTTCTCTTTGGATTTGTAGACATAATGTCATCAAATCATTTTGTTAAAATTACTAATGTCAGTAATTCGCTATCACCTTGAAAATTATGATATCTGCTGACACAACTGCTGAACTTTTGACAATTCCGCCTTTAGAAAATGGCGACAAGCTCAGCCGTCATGAATTTGAGCGGCGCTATCATGCCATGCCTAATCTGAAGAAAGCAGAATTGATTGAAGGAGTTGTTTACGTGGCATCCCCGTTGAGAATCAAAAGTCATGGCGAACCCCATGCTTACATTATGGCTTGGCTGGGAGTTTACATAGCAGCGACACTAGGTGTGGGTTTAGCAGATAATACCACAGTTTTATTAGATGCCGATAACGAAGTGCAACCAGATGCAATATTAAGAATAGAACAAGCAGGACAATCGCGCATTAGTGAAAATGATTATGTCGAAAGTGCGCCAGAATTAATTGTAGAAATTGCTGCTTCTAGTGCTTCCTATGATTTGCATGAAAAACTGAAAGTATATCGTCGTAATCAAGTGCAAGAATATTTAGTCTGGCGAGTTTATGACCGCCAATTTGATTGGTTTAGGTTACAAGAAGGCGAGTATATTCAACTTGAAGCAAATACAGATGATATAGTTTGTTCGCAAGTGTTTCCAGGCTTGTGGTTAGCAAAATCAGCATTATTATCAAGAGATTTAGCTAAAGTATTAGCCATTTTGCAACAAGGATTATCTACACCAGAACATCAAGAGTTTGTGCAATTGAGTAGCTCATCAAACCCCAATCCCTTTTACTGACTTGTCTTGCTGGGATCAAGCAATTGGACAATTGCCTGTACTAGCTCGTCCGGTTCAACAGGCTTGGAAATATGCATCTGAAATCCGGCGGTCAAGGCTTGTTGCTGATTTATTTCTCCCGCATAAGCAGTGAGTGCGATCGCTGGTATGGTTCCTCCTTGTTGGGGCGACCACTTTCTAATTTGCCGAATCAGGGAATAGCCATCCATTTCAGGCATATCAATGTCACATAGTAGCAGATTGGGGACAGACTGATTCAAGAGGGTCAATGCCTGTACTGCTGAGGCAGCTGTTTTCACTTGTGCGCCAGATTGCGTCAGAATGAATTCTGCCAAGTCCCGCATATCTGCATCATCATCCACAACTAATATCTCAATACCTGTGAGATTTGTCCCACTTTCTGAGTGGTTGTCATTAGCAGATAGCTCTTGCTCGACAATATTTAACGGTAGTAGAACAGTGAATGTTGCGCCTAAATTCTGTCCGGGACTATCTGCCTGAATGGTTCCTCCATGCAGTTCAGTTAAATGACGCACAATCGCTAGTCCCAATCCCAGTCCGCCGAATTTTCTTGTCGTTGTGCCATCTTCTTGCTGGAAATATTCAAACACATGAGGTAAAAACTCTGGGCTGATGCCAATTCCTGTATCTTTGACTTGAATCTGAGCATACATGCCAACCTGCTTTAGTTGCACCTCAACTCGTCCTCCCGATGGTGTGAACTTCACGGCATTGGAGAGGAGATTCCAGACAATTTGTTGTAAGCGGTTCATATCGCCGGCAACGGTTCCGGAAACTGGGTTGAGTGTGGTCTGGATGTGAATGCTTTTAGCTTCTGCTGCCAATTGTACTATTTCTTTGGCCGCTTCAATTGTTGCAGCTAAATTCACTGGAGCGACGTTTAAGGTCATTTTTCCTTGGAGGATACGGGAGACATCCAACAAATCCTCAATCAGCTCCGCTTGCAGCTTGGCATTGCGTTCGATAGTTTCTAAGGCTTGGTCGGCTTTTGTAGAATCTAAGCGCCGACTTCGGAGCATTTTTGTCCAGCCCAGAATCGGATTCAGGGGCGATCGCAATTCGTGAGACAGCACCGCGAGAAATTCGTCTTTGACTCGGTTGGCGGCTTCGGCTTTGGCGCGATCGCGTTGAGCGATTCGATATAACTGAGCATTATCGATGGCTAAGGAAGCACGGTGGGCTAGTTCCTCTGCTAGTTGCAAATCGACTTGGTCATATCGTAGCCCAGACTCGGCTGAAACAAAGGTAATGACACCGAGAATTCGTGTTTGGGTTCTAAGTGGCACCGTCATTGCAGATTTGAACCCAACCTGCCGCAAAATTTCTAAATGTTCTGGATCGCGGGCTGCTTGTACGAGCAACTCATCGGGAATATCCGCTAAAAAATCCGATCGCCCTGTTCGCAATGTCAATGCAGCACCGCGAGGAGCATTCAGGTCTAGAGGATATTTCTGTCTGATTTGCTGTGCCCATTGGAGTTTGGCAGGGTCGGTGTGAGCTACGGCAATCTGCTCAATGGAACCATCTTCTTCAACAATGTGGACTGTACACCAATCTGCCAACTCAGATACTGCCAGCTGTGCCACCCGCTCCAAGGTGATTTGATAATCGAGCGAAGAACCAAGGACTGCACTCGCCTCCGCAAGAAAGCGTTGGGCGCGCTCTAAACGTACTCGCTCTGTCACGTCTACAACATAAACCAAAACGTCTTCTACTCGATCGTTTAAGTTTTTTGTTGGCAGATAGTAAACGTTGTAGTAACCGGGAGAGCGATCGCTGCGTCCGGGAACGTTGACAGCAAAGCTAGGTGAAATAAAGGGATGACCTGTGGTGTAAATGTTATGAAAGACTTCGACTAATTTCGGATCGAATTGACCAAAAATTTCGGGAATTGAATGTCCTAAATGCTGTTCGTGGGTTAATCCGTTGATTTGGGCTAATGCTTCATTAATAGCAATAAATCGCTGCTCGGCATCTAACAGACCAATTCCCACCGGCGAGGTTTCAAAAAGGGCTGTTAGTTGGCGCTGTGCGACTTCCACTTGAGTCCGGGCAATGCGTTCTCGTTCTAGCAATTGTTCCCGCTCTTGTTCGGCTTGCTTGCGCTCTGTGATGTCAATGAGAACGCCAATCATGCGTGTAGGCTGTCCCTGTGCGTTGTATGAAAATTGCCCTCTGGCTTCTGTCCAGTGAAGAGAACCATCCGCCCAAAGGGTTCGATATTCGTGGTGATACTCCGTTTTCTGGAGCATAGCTTGTTGCAGCGCTAATTCTGTTTGTGCTAGGTCATCTGGATGAACGCTCTGGAGCCAGAGTTCATAGCTGGGTTGGCATTGGTTTGGTTGAAGTCCCATGATGGCGAATTGCCCGTCTGACCAAGTTACGGTATTCATCTGCATATCCCAGTCCCACGTTCCCATACGTCCGACCATCAACGCTAGTTGCAGCCTAGCTCTGCTTTCTCGCAATGCTTCTTCTGCCTGCGATCGCTCCACGGCTAACCAAGTTTTTTGGGCAATTTGCTCCGTCAGTGCCACATCCTCTTCTGTCCAGTGGCGAGGGGAAACATGGTGCAGCACAAATAGCGCTACAAATTGCCCTTCTTTCACCAAGGGAACACACAGTAAAGATTTTGTCTGGATTGCATCAAAGGCAGTTGCTCCCGAATCGGCAGTCCGAGGATCGGCATCAACATCGTCTACAACTAATGTTTTGCCCTGCTTTAGTTCTGCAATGATTTCAGTACCAAAGGAATTCATGTGATGACTGCCAGTGATGCTGATTACACTATTGCAATAGTCGCGATCGATAATGACGTATTTTTGGCTCGAATCAACTTCACCGTAGTTACAACGAGTAACTTGGAAGTGTTGCCCTGTGGCACAAACAACTCGCCAGATGATTTCTTCCGAGTCTTGAATGGCACGAATCGCGTCATTCAATTCGATGAGGAATTGCTGCTGTTCTTCTTTGTGCTGGAGGTTCTTGAGCAGTTCTTCAACTTGTTGCCGTGCCTGCACTTGGGCTGTGACTTCAATGCTATGCATCAACACCCCCTGAATCCTTCCGAACCTATCCCGCCAAGCCGGAAAGACGCAGTTGAAAAATGCTTCTTCTAACACACCATCGCCGTTCCGATCCCAATGGGCAGGTGACTCATATTGAATGAATGCTTCTCCAGTTCGGTAAACGCGATCGAGTGTTTCAAAATAAATTTGTCCCTCTAGTTCTGGAAAAACTTCCCGAATCGATTTGCCGATAATATCTGGGGTGCGTCCAGTCAGTTGCAGATAGGTGGGATTGGCAAATTCAAATACATGCTCGGAACCAGTCACAATCGCGATCGTTGCAGGCAACTGCATCAGGATGTCATGCAGTCGCTGGTGTTCGGTTTCTGCTTCTAGTCGGGCAGCTTGTTCTCGTTCTAAAAGGCGATCGCGCTCGGCTGCAATTTGTTTGTGCTTGGTTATATCCTGAAAGACTACGATGGCTGCAATAATTTGCTCCTGGCTATCTAGAATCGGTGCTGAGTTCGCACTGATGAAAATGCAACTACCGTCTTCTTGATGTAGTTCGATTTCTTCGTTAGAGACTACTTCACCTGTCGAGAGCGATCGCACCAGCGGATACTCATTAACAGCATAGATTTGTCCGTTGGGGTGAAAGGCCTCAAATGGAATAATAGGTTCATATTCTTCAAGCTCAAGCGACTGTTCATAGCTGTACCCAACAATCTGTTTAGCTTGTTCATTGGCAAGAACTAGCTTGCCAGATACAGCATCGGCAATTAACACACCTGCTGGCATCTGTCGCAAAACTGCTTCAAACTGGGCGCGTTCGGTTTCCAGTTCGTGTAGCAACCGATCCCGCTCTGCCTCAGCCTGTTTGCGCTCTAGGGATTCTAACTCTTGTTTTTGACCCTCTAAGGCGGCGATCGCTTGCTGCTGCTCAATGATTTGTTCTTGTAGCAAAGCGTTTTGAGCAACCCCATCATTTCCCAAGCTACGGGCAACGCGTTCAATCACCTCAGAACGGGAGATTCCTTTTGTCTGAGCCTCTCGATCGAGTAGTTGCCATGCTGTACTGGTAAGAGATATGCTGACTCGTTGTTTCGTTTCTGAGTCCCAATTGTTAATAAACTTACCAGTGGCATCGCGTTTCATGAAGATTCATCCGTATGCATACACGGTTTATTATATTCAATCCGAGTTTCTCCCTAATCGGGATCTGGCCTAAGACTGAGGTTTGAGCTATTTTCCAAAGAGTTTTAGCCTTAACTGAACCGTATTGGCATGTAAAGACGTGCCATGGCAAGTGTTTACTTTATTGCAAAGTACCGCGTTTAATTTGTTCGCTTTCAATGGCTTCAAATAAAGCGCGGAAGTTACCTTCACCAAAACCTTGTGCTTGGAAACGCCGTTCGATAAATTCAAAGAAAAAAGTTGGCTGTCCAAAGATGGGTTGGGTAAAAATTTGCAGTAGCACTGCGTTTTGAGCATCTTCTTTCCAGTCCACCAAAATTTCCTGTTGAGCGATCGCTTCTAGTTCTGAAGCTGACAATGGCAATCCTGGACGCTTTTTGAGTTGCGAATAGTAGGTTTGGGGAACTGAGAGTAAAGATAAACCACGCTCGCGAAATTGAGCGATCGCCTTCTTGAGATTGGGTGTCCGCAAAGCAATATGTTGAATTCCCGACCCCCGATTAACATCTAAAAATTCTTGAATTTGGGAATTGCTAGAAGCTGGTTCATTGATTGGCAATTGGACGCTGCCATCGCGCGAAACCATGACTTGGCTGTGCAAAGCAGAGCGATTGGTTTGAATTTTAAAAGTCTGCTGGGGTTGCAAATCTAGGATTTTTTCGTACCAAGCAACCGCACGCTCCAACTCCCCAACTGCTACATTCAGCACTATGTGATCTATGGTTGTAATATTGCTGTCAGTTGTTAATTGCAATTGACTACTGACCTTTGACCTTTCTATCAACGTATGAGTCAACCCACCCCAAGCGGCTATTTTACCAAACTTGAGGGAAGCATTGCCCACCTGCTGTTCTTGGATGGGTTGTAGGATTGTCGCACCATGTGCTTGTGCTAATGCGATCGCAGCTTCCACATCTTCGACAGCAAAAGCGACATCTGCTACACCAGGTGGGTGGTGACGTAGAAACTCTGCAACTGGACTTGTGGGCAATAACGGCGAAGATAGTAAAAAGTAGACAACACCGCTTTTCACCGCTTCCGTGCAAGTGTGTAATGAATTAATGTTGCTGGCTACTGCTTCAAATCCCAGATGGTGGACAAACCAATCTCGCCATGCTTTGGCATCTTCGACATAGAAGTGAACGCTATCAATTTTCATAACTCTCGAAAATCCAGCACAAAAGCTTATCTATCTGTAAATTTTGCCTCTTCTGCTAGATTATCAAGTCCTTCCTAAGCAAGAATTATCTAAGCAAACTCAAGCACCCTATAAACTAGAAAAACAGATGACTATCAGGTTGAAGGTTCTACACTGTTGTACGGTTTCAGGATACCAGCATCAGCTACATTTACCAAGATATCGATTTGACCAAACTTGGCGATCGCTTTTTCGATTAACGTATTTACTTGTTGAGGGTCGGTGATAAGTAGCTGGACAAAAATATTTACTGTCATTGCGAACAAAGTGAAGCAATCCCAAACCCTTGCGATTGCTTCGTTTCACTTCGTTGCACTCGCAATGACATTGTGTAATTAATTCTGTCCGATTACTTATCTGTAGGTACTGTCAAAACTTCCCCTGATAAATTGTCTGCCAGTGTTGTTAAACGAACCGCTTTTAATTTTTTCACACTGTTCTACTTATTTTTAATCTATTTTGTTGTAAAAAAGCTATAAAAAATAAACACAATAATAGCTATTATCCCTAATCCAAATACTATACCAATTAACCATCCCAATTTTTGAAAAACGAAACTAAATAAATTAGCGGTACTAAAAATATATCAGACCTTCTCCTTGCTTACTAACCTGATACACTATTAATCCATTTTGCTGAAGATGATTGCAAAGGTTAGTCATCACTTTGTCTGACGAACAGACTAAAACTTCTTTAGCATTTGCGTAACGTTCATGAATTGACGAGCCAAGGGCTATCATTTTGCCATCAGCATTGTCTCTACCAGTAGGCACATGAATCAAGTCATAGCCACGTCCATGTAATTCAATATCTCGTTTGCCCATGCTGCACCAATTGGCAAAGGCAATCTTAACTTGAATAGGATAATTGCAGACTTCTTTTAAAAACTTTTCTGTGTCGTTATTAAGTTGTAAATTTTCTGCATCTAAAAGTAAAACTGCTATTCCTGTTTTTGGAACAGCAAAGGAATTAGCAGCAGACCGATCTGGTTCAGATAGTTTTACATCTGCGATCGTAGCTAAACTATTTAACTCGGTTTTTATAGTATTGATTTGACGAAGTTTTTCTATTAATTCTACTAATATTAGTGAAGTAAAGGCTTCAGGAATTAACAAAGCTTTCAGATATTTGTGCAACTTTTGCAGCAGTGCATCTTTATCTGAAGTTTGGCTGAGTATTTCTATAAATTTCGCAGTTAAATTAGATTGATTAGAAGAATTAAGCCACTGAACATTTCTATACTTTTCGAGCAGTAATTCTGGTTGCTGTTCTTGAATAGCAATCATTGCTTGGCATACATAGGAGCCGATTTTGTTTAACTGTGCAGAATTATGGACAGTCAGCAACCACTCGTCATTTGGCATAGCTCACATATTACAGTAGGGCAACCTGGCTGATACCATCATCAAAGACGGTAATTTTCCCATGTTATATCTGAGCAGGAAACCATCTGAGAACCGTGAAACTGCCTAGCTAAACAAAACACTTTGAGTTTAACAAGACGCAAAAATATTTAGACTTAGTGAGAGGGCTGAGGTGTAAAGGTGTAATACCGATTTGCAAAAATTCTGAGATAAATATCAATTAGAAATTCTTCACTAATTATTCAGGAAAATTGATGAATTTTTAGTAAACACTAAAAAAGATGAAGGCCAAAGTATGAAAGCTCGATAATCTATACATCAACCTTCATCTTTCAACCTTCATCTTTCAACCTTTAAACAGTTGTGATATCTTTTTCTTTTTCTGCCAAAAGTTCGTCTATTTTGGTAGTGTACTTGTTGGTCAGTTTTTGCAATTTGTCTTGTTGGTCTTTCGATTCATCTTCAGAGATTTCAGAGGCTTTCTCTTGTTTGCGAATGGAGTCTAGAGCATCGCGGCGGATGTTGCGAATAGCAACGCGACCTTCTTCAGCATACTTAGCAGCAATTTTGACTAGTTCTTTACGGCGATCGCTCGTTAGGGGCGGAATGTTCAACCGAATTACAGAACCATCATTACTGGGCGTTAAACCCACATCCGACAGGGAAATCGCCTTCTCGACTATATTTAAACTGCTGCGATCGTAGGGCTGAATCAGAATCGTTGTGGCATCCGGCGTGGTGATATTCGCCAACGATTTTAAAGGTGTGGGCGAACCGTAGTAGTCCACCTGTACTTTATCTAGTAGATTCGCATTGGCGCGACCAGTGCGAATGGTGTTAAAAGCGCGTTGAGTCGACTCAACGGTTTTTTGCATTGTACTTTCAGCTTCAGCTAATTTCACAAGAACCTCCCACAAGGGTGCCGATGGATTCTCCCATGACTGCTCGGTGAATATTACCTCGCACTGTTAGGTCAAATACCAAAATCGGGATATTATTTTCTTTACACAAGGCAATCGCTGTACTATCCATCACCCGCAAATCTTTAGCCAAAACGTGTGCGTAGGTGAGGCTGGTGTAGCGTTTGGCATCAGGATAGACATGGGGATCAGCATCGTACACTCCGTCTACTTTGGTGGCTTTAAAAATCACTTCAGCATCAATTTCTGCGGCTCTCAATGCCGCAGTAGTGTCAGTGGTAAAGAAGGGATTTCCCGAACCAGCACCAAAAATTACCACCCGTCCTTTTTCTAGATGACGGATGGCACGACGACGGATATACGGTTCCGCTAATTCTTGCATAGCGATCGCGGTTTGTACCCGCGTCTGTACCCCTATTCGCTCTAGCGAATCTTGTAGCGTCATGGCATTCATTACCGTGGCAATCATCCCTATGTAGTCAGCGGTTGCCCTGTCCATACCCGCCGACGCAGCTTTGACACCTCGAAAAATATTGCCGCCGCCAACGACAATGGCGATCTGAACGCCAGTGGCTACTACCTCTGCTACTTCTTGCGCTATCTCTTTGACCACTTCTGGATCAATGCCATAGCCCATGTTGCCCATTAAGGCTTCACCGCTTAGTTTAAGTAAAACCCGTCGGTAATTCGTTCCCATGAAGTTACGCTTTATCAAAAAAGTTGCAATTGCCTCCAATTTAAGATAGCAGTACAGTGCCTATATATGTCTAGTTCCGCCAGATTAATGAAGTTCCTACTGGTTCTGTTTCTGAAATGTTAATTGCTTGATTTTTGAAAAGACAGGCGATCGCATTTCTCAAATAATCCTCTCTTACTGATGATGGCTCTTGAGGATAATTGTCAATTTGACCTTTGTAGCGCACTATACCATTACTATCTATTAAAAAAGCCATTGGTGTTTTACTAGCACCAAAGCTACGGGTTACATCTTGAGTTGAATCCCATAAATAGGGAAAGTTTAACTGATGATGTTGGGCAAAAGCCTTCATATTGTCAAAGCTTTCCATAGGCCGCTTAGTGGCATCACTGCCGTTCATACCAATCAATGTGAAGCTATTTGCCGCAAATTCCGCTTGAATGTTTTTTAGCCTATCTAGATATAAGCTGACATAAGGACAGTGGTTGCACATAAAAATAACGCCAACTGCACGGAACTTCTCTAGATAACGGCTGAGATGGTGTACCTGATTGTCAATTCCTGGCAGTTCAAAATCTGGTGCGTAACTACCAACAGGAGTATAAACTGTTTCTAGTATAGTCATCTTCTTTGGCCGCAAGGAACTAGGAAAAAACATCTAGGTGAAATTCAGCGTCACTTGTTAGGTGCAAACCAACTTTTTGCCGATGCTTGATACCCAACAATTTTATAGACCCACTCGGCTCCCGTAAATTGTGAAACTACTGAATCTACTACCGTTGCTAAATCTATTACATTACACAAAATTCTCTAGGAATTTTCACAAATGCCCTGTAATCCGCTACATGGCACAAGCAAGATTATAATTAACCCTTTGTACTTATGGTATGTCACACCACAGGTATCAGCTTGCACTGGTGCAAATGGCTTGTCTGTAAAGGCTTTTCAATAAACTTGGAGATTTTTAGTATAGTTAGTTATATTTGCTTAGGTTATTGGCAAGAAAAATTACCTATATTTGACAATAAATAGTTGTTGTCTCATCAAAAATCAGCAATATTACGAAATGTGAACTATCATAAATGGAAGCAATATCAAAATTTAAAAAAGGTATCACAGAATTTAGGGATAGTACCAATTCTCCAGTTTTAGAAACTTTTATCCAAATCACAAAATAATACCTGCGGCAAGCAGATATAAGTCTTTGCTTTGTATTTAGAAATTTCCCATGACGACTTTTACTACTACATTTACCTCGACAAAAACTTGGATTTGGCAAGGTTTCCCTATCTGCTATCAAACGCAAGGAACTGCTGGCCCGGCTGTTATTTTGGTGCATGGCTTTGGAGCCTCATGGTGGCACTGGCGGAAAAATATACCCGTGCTAGCGGAAAATTGTCGTGTTTATGCCATTGATTTGATTGGCTTTGGCGGTTCAGCCAAACCTAAACCAGGTGAAAAAATTGCCTACACCCTAGAAACTTGGGGACAGCAAGTAGCAGATTTTTGCCGCGAAGTGGTGGGTGAGCCTGCTTTTTTGGTAGGAAATTCTATTGGCTGTATCGTAGTCATGCAGGCAGCAGTAAGTAACCCGGATATTGCCTTGGGAGTTGCTTTGCTCAATTGTTCCCTACGCTTATTGCACGATCGCAAACGGGCAACTCTACCTTGGTCGCGTCGTTTTGGAGCGCCCATTTTGCAACGTCTATTATCTATTAAACCGATTGGCAGCTTCTTTTTCAATCAAGTTGCTAAACCGAAAACAGTACGGAAGATTTTGCTAAAAGCCTATGCTAATTCTGAAGTAGTGACAGATGAGTTGGTAGACATTTTAACTGCACCAGCTAGCGATCCCGGTGCTGTAGCTGTATTCCTGGCCTTTACTGCCTATTCTACAGGGCCTTTACCTGAAGACCTTTTACCAGTGTTACCTTGTCCTGCCATTATTTTATGGGGAACAGCTGACCCTTGGGAACCAGTGGAGTTAGGTAGGGAGTTAGCCAACTTTCCACAGGTACTCAAGTTTATTCCTTTAGAAGGGGTTGGTCACTGTCCTCAAGACGAAGCAGCTGAAATAGTGAATCCCATCATCAAAAATTGGATTCAAAGCTCCATAACGCCCGATAAGTAGATTGGCGCGATTAATAAGTATTAGACATCTCTAGAAATTAATTATGCGTTTGCCAAAACCCTTTGTAAAGGCCAATACCTTCGCCAATTTACGAGGGTGAGTTGATGTATTAACTCCCTTGCTTCTAAGGTTTGGCAAAAACAATAAGTCCTAAAAATTCCTTCAAGGTTTCCCGCAAAGTTTTTTTAACGTATTGCTCGCAGGATAAAGGGTTTGAGCGTCCAAGCTACCTTGTAAGCTAAACGCTTATGTATGCGTCATTTTGCCATTTTTGCCAAAATTTTTATAGGCTCTTATTTTGGCAAAGGTATTGTAAGGGCGAATGGTTGTTCGCTCCTAGTTCATTTTCACCAGATGTCTATTGTATTGTTTGTTTAAAAAATAGAAGAATTTACGCTGGAGGCAGATCGAGATAGACAGGTTTCCTTGATGGGCGTAAAAACGAAAATGTCAATCCAACTGCGATCGCCAGATCAACTCCTGCCTGAATCAATGCGATCAGCAGCGTCACTAGGTAAATTACAACAGCTAATCCATATTGCCGGGTGAGATAACGAACAAAGCTTGGACTCAGTTTGGCATCAATCAAACGATAATTCGAGCAAGCATAAATCCAGGTTAAAAACCACGCTATGGCTGGCAAAAGTAATCCGAACACATAGAAAGCAATGGTTGTTCGTTGCTCGCTCACGTCAAGCAGATGCCTTCCCAGCACTTCAGTTGGAAAGGGTAAAAACGAGATGCACATGAGGAAGAACAAATTGAGCAGATTAAAGACACGATCAGTCTTTTGGTAAATCTTAAAAATGTAGTGATGATTGACCCAGTAGATGCCAACGATCGCAAAGCTGAAAATGTAAGCAAAATAGGATGGCCAAATTGTCAGTAATGCCGCAGCAAGGCTTCCGTGTGTAGCATCTGCCTGGGTAGGAAGGCGAATTTCTAGAATCAGTAAGGTGATTGCAATCGCAAAAACGCCATCACTAAACGCTTCAATGCGGTTGGTAGTCAGTTCATTGTTCTGGCGATCGGGTTGCCTCGCAAATTGCATAGTTTATCTCTCCATAGAAGTTGACTGACTAAAATGTACAGTTTTCATTAGTGTGGTGAGAAGTATATGGGCTTGACCATATACTTCTCACGGTGACCACTTAGATCGCGGGCATTCTTAAAGTAAAGGGCTTCTCTTATTTCCCTAAACTCCTGACTCCCACTCGTCCAGATCGCTATGCATCCTTGAATCCCACCTTTGCATGGCTGCCGTCGCAGAACGGCTTGTTGTTTGAGGCACCGCAGCGACACAGGGCAGTTTGTGTGGTTCGCGTGACTGTACGCCCAGTCCCAGTGCAGACTTCTAGCGGCCCCTGAACAAGCAGAGGCCCGTTGGGGCTGGGTGCGATCTTCAACAGACCGTTACGCAGCGAAAGCGGTTGAGAATCGTGGCTCAGTGGCTCTCCCGTTGCCTGAAAATTAGCCTTGTTGTGGCTGCTGTCGCAGAACGGCTTGTTGCTCGATGCGCCACAACGGCAGAGCGTAGCGCGAAAGCTTGATGTATCACCTGCGATATCGAGTTCTGCATGAAATGCCAAAGGGCCATTTTCTCGGATACGGACGATGTTGACTTCAGGCGCACTTTCTGGTTCGCCGCCATCGAGGCGCTCATAGGCGATCGCACCACTTGGACAGCTTTGGGCGATCGCTGCGATCGTTTCAGAGGAAGCTTTGTCTGGGTGAATCCAATCACCTTCCGCATTCGGCACAAACACATCGGGATGACCAAGAACGCAATTGCGTGAATGAATGCAGCGATTACCATGAATAAAAATTGTAATCGATTCACCCCGATATTCTTCAATTTCGTTGCTCATAATCAATTTTTCAGTTTGTGGTTTAGCGCTCTTGTCTATCTTCAGAGACACAGGCGGGATATCTCCCAATACGGTTCGGTTAAGCTCAAAACCAGGTAGACTGAGGGTTGTCACCCAAGTGTACTAATGTTGAATGCAACTCAAAGAATTCTTACTAATTTCACCAGTAATTGAATCAGGTACAGTACTCAAAGCTTTAGAAACA
>NZ_JAVRBR020000079.1:0-6650 GCF_034531165.2 Dendronalium sp. ChiSLP03b
GCACAGCAACCTTTCTTATTGAAGTACCACCCTTTTCGTAAGTATTTACTATTTTTTCTCGTAAATCGATTGAGTATGCTTTCATTTTAAGTCTTGATGCACCAATACTATGTGTACCTCATTTACCTCGGAAGTGCTGTAACAAGAAGATATCCTAAAACTCCCACGAAATTGTTCCCTGTACCGTGAACGGTTCGCCCGCAAAAAGCCGCGCCCTATTTGCGGCAGACTCAAAATAGTCCACGTCAAATATATTTCTGAAATTGATCTGCGCTCGGAATCTATCTCGCCTGTAGAACAGAGCAGCATCCGTACGAAAATAGCTCGGCACAGTAAATGTGTTGCCTAAATCTCCCTGGCGATCGCCCACAAAAAAGAATCCTGCACCAACCCCAAAGCCTTGCAATGAACCTTGCTGAATTTCGTAGGTTGTCCACAGGTTAAAGGTATGTTCTGGCGCGTTATTCACCCGGTTATCTACCGCAAACGTGTTGTCTTTAGTAATACGAGCATCATTATAAGCATAGCCCGCAAAGATGCCCCATCCCGGTAAGATTTCGCCTGCCAGACTCAGTTCAATGCCTCGGCTGCGTTGTTCGCCCGTTTGGATGGAAAAGCCTGGTGGTACGCCTGGTCTATTGTCAGCCGTTGTGACATTGGAGCGAATGATGTCGTAGAAGGCAAGAGTTGCAGATAGCTGATTATTTAAATCTGCTTTAACCCCGACTTCATATTGCGTGCCGCGTTCTGGTTGAAATGAGTTGTCACCGAAAGCAATTCCTGTCACTGGACTGAACGAGCGAGTATAGCTGGCGTAGAGCGAAATTGGCGTAATAGGTTGATAGACAATACCAAAACGGGGACTGAAGGCATTATCAGATTGTTCTAGTTCTGTATTAGCGACAAGATTCTCTGTGGTTTGCTTGAAGGTATCAAACCGAACACCCAACAGCACTTTGAGATTTTCCACCAGCTTGATTTGATCTTGTATATAAATACCCAGTGAATCTGTTTTGGTGGCATCACTTGCCCTACTCAGAGAACCAACTGTGCTGTTGTATACAGGATTAAACAGATCAAGTGGCGCAGCAGTACCCCGAAAACTTTGGTCTGTCGTTCTGTCAAAACTGAGGGTAGTGCCGATTAGTAACTGATGTTCAATTGAGCCAGTTGAAAATTTACCAGCCAAATCAACAGACAAGTCATAGGAATCGGACTCCAATCTTCTGTCTTTAATGGCCAGACGGTTGACGATTCGATTATTGGACGCGAGGCTAGTGGGGAGATAGAGTTCTTGCTCGTTACGCTCAAACACTGCTCGAAAGGCGTTTTGTAATGACCAGTTGTCACTAAATTGATGCTCAAATCTGTATCCAACCCTACCAAGTGTCAGCTCATTAAAAGCGGAAGGTTCATTGACATTGCGGTTGCGCGGTATCTTCCCATTCTGGTTAGGAAGCACAGTACCATCGGCTGGAATACCCAAGTTAGTTGAGTTAGTCGTAGAATCGATGTACTCTCCTTCCAGAGTCAACTTTGTCTTCTCGCCGATTGCCAAACTTACAACGGGAGCAACGAGTAGATATTCGTTTTCAAGAAAATCTACAAAACTGCCTGCATTTTTGTAAGCAGCGTTTAGTCGATACAAAACGCTTCCAGAGTCATTCAATGGCCCAGACAGATCGACTGCGCTACGGTAGAAGTCATAGCTGCCAATCGTGGCATCAACAGTATAGAAGGGGTCGCTTAGGGGCTGTTTGGTAATCAAGTTGACTGTGCCACCGGGAAGTCCTCGACCAAACAGAACTGAAGCCGGGCCTTTGAGGACTTCCACTCGCTCAATATTGGAGAAGTCAAATGTGGTTTGTGAAGGTTCTCTCAAACCATCCCTAAGATAATTTCCGGAGAAGGCACCAACAAGGAAGCCCCGGATGGACACATTAGCGGTTGGAAAGGATGGAGGAGTAAACACGTTCACACCGGGAACATTTCTAATGGCATCTTGCAGTTGGGTGATATTTTGATCGCGGATTACTTGTTGAGGTATCACCTGAATTGACTGAGGAATGTCACGCAAAGGGGTATCGATTTTAGTAGCCGTTGAGGAATCTCTTACACTGTATCCATCTTGTTCTCCTGTCACCACCAACTCAATTGGCTCATCATCTTCTGCTGATGCTTCTTGCTCCGGTTGGGTTTCACTAGTTGGCTGCTCTTGTTCTGGCGTTTGTGACGTTTGAGGTTGCTGTGGTGTGGAAACTACACTCGCCACCCCAAAGATCAGACCTTCGTCTGGACTGTCAAACAACTCTACGATTGGTAAACCCGCTTCACCCGTTACTGTCACCCGGATAGTATTGGCATCTAGATTAGTCGCCGTTATCTGGGTAATACCTTCAACTGGTTTTTGCGAACGGAATGTAAATGCGTCACCACTCTTGTTACGCAATTGTGCATTGGGAATGTCAACAATAAAGCTATTGCCAGCACTGCGATTCACCACTTGCAACTGTTGCCCAAGAGTTGTCTGTAAAATCACCTCCACACCTTTGTCAGTGGGATTGGCTTTGACTCCCGTCACCTGTACTACCGTTACACCAGGGTCTTGAGCCAGTAGTGCAGCACTTTGCTGAGGATGAATAATATCTTGAATGCGAGAGATATCCGAATCTGCTTGAGCAGGTTGAATTGTTATAATTGCGATCGCACCTACAGCGAAAAGAATGTGAGATTTTTGACCCATAGCTCTAGACACCAAAATCACGAAGTCCCCACAACAGTTGCAAGTAAATTTCAATAACTTTTAGGTAGAATAGTGCATTTTCTGATTTCAAGTGATCTCTACAGGGTCATTTGCGATCGCTAGCCGGACTTTTTTCGCCACTGTGCTTGATAATCGCTGGGATTGATGCCAAATTTTTTGCGGAATGCAGCAGCAAAGTAACCTCTATTGGCAAATCCAACAGCGTAAGACACCTGAGCTACATTCATCTGTCCTTCCATGAGGAATTGACAAGCTTTCTCTAAACGATAATCATGCAGATATCCAAACACTGTCGTACCCAAGAGTTGACGAAATCCCTGCTTGAGTTTGCGATCATTTAACTCGACTTGTCGTGCTAATTCAATCAATGAAGGTGGATTGGTAATATTTTGGAGTAAAATATCTCTGGCTTGATAGATGCGCTCAATATCGCCCTTCTTTATGTTAACCGACTGCTTGTAAGGTGTACCATCCTGAAACAGTTGAGCGAACTGTAAGGTGATTAATTCCAGTGTTTTAGCTTCTAAATAGGTGCGTCGCATGATTCCTTGAAAAGGACACTGAAGTATTTGCTGTAATGCTACTTGCATTGCCGGGGTCATTTTGCCAAGTGATTGATAAAATGAAGGCGGTTTGTCAGTTTCCAAGAATGGTTTGAGTAAGCTTGGTAAATATGCTTCCTGACCCTTACTCAATAATCTCAACAGCTGCGGTTCCAGGCGGATTCTGATATTGATATCTCTTCCCGCCATAAATTTTTCAATTTCTCGTGTTCCTGTTTCAAAAGAAAATAAATAACTTTCTCCAGGTTGTTCGCAAGCATCTTCATTCACACCAAAGATTTGCTCTCTCCATATCCCTGAACTCCGAAAAACCAGCGACACAGTGCGATAATTGCTATCGACCGAATCACAACCATGAATCTCTGGATTCTCAAAATTAAAGATTTCTATTCGGAGTCCCGGACAAAGTGAAGTCTCATGAAATCGACCTTTTTTAAGTGGATGCTGCCAGATCGAAACGCATTCAACATCATCATAATGGTAGGTAATCTTTCCAGTTTGTAAGCCCTCTTCCCAGATTTCATCCCACTGAACACTTGTATAAACTTTTGCCATTTTAGTTAATTAAGTTTATTGAGAAATTATCTCATATTGATTAACTTAATGTCGTGGAAAATAAGAAACACTTATACCCTGATTTCTCACAAAGAGATAAAAAAGGGGGGCAAAACTGCAAAAATGTTTATAGGATAAGCATTTCAGCAGTTATAAAGTATGATCCCCGCTTCAATGCGCTCTGTACCAAAACTATTCAGATTTGAACAGCCAAAATCGCCTTCATTTGTAGTAAATTTTCAGGGTGGGCAAGTAACATCCGATGCAGGATTCAACTTAATTGCGGAAATAGTAGAAAACTGCAAATCACGTCACAGTTTGCTCCCGTGTTTCCAAAATTACTGAAATGTAACCAGACTCAAAAGTTGTCAGGGTCTGTGGCAAATACTTTTTCCACGTCACAAATTAACGATTTAAGTGCTACTTATAACTCTTGCTGTGTAAGGATTTTGTATCTCATATATTGTCCCCATATAGGGAAAATATACGTGACATATTTAGTTTTATCAATTTGGCAGTATGTCATGCAGGGGAAACGCACCTTATTTCCTAACAAAAACTAATAAGGATTTCAAAATCATTTATATAAATGCAAAATTTGGCAAAAAGATAAATAGAACAAATCGATTATTTTGCTAACACGTAAATTAGCTTATCTCTAATGAAAGAACCTTGTCTAAGGATAAATTAGCTAACTATTCAGCCATGAACAAGTAAGCTTACCCCTAAAAATAAGTAACAATCATAACTAAATTATTGACAGGCTAGTTTACGCTAAAGCTAAAACTCTTTCTAAATATTTATTGTCCATTGCTGCCAAGAACTGTTTATTCTTGATTCCCCGTTTCACACGATTCTCTTTACCTAAAAGGTTAACTGCAATCTGCCGCAATATTGCAAAGTTTTCTGGAGCATTATCTTTCCTAATCCGACAGTCATCTTCTTTTAAAGCTACATCCAGTACCCAATGTAATGAATTTTCTATCCCCCAATGACTGCGAACACAATTAGCAAACTTTTTGGCATTACCTTCAAGATTACTAATAAAATGGGTGCGGCTCTTTTAGGAAGACAAAGAGGAAGTCAAACCAGCATTGCTGTTGGTGGTGGAGTAGTGGAACAAAGGGCTTGAGTGACACCCTTGAGCAAAGGAATGCCACCAAGATAAAGAGCCTGATGATGACGTTGACGCTCAAGCTGTAGATGAAAGCGCCAATAGTCATTCCAATCACCACTAACATAGAGAGAACGAAGACGTAAAACAGCCTCAGCACCTTCAAGACTCCATCGAGCGCCAGTAATGTCCATTCGGTCTTTGATGAGGTAACGACAAGCCCCCTCAATCACGCCAGTTGCAATGGGAAAACCAAAAGCCAAGTAATCATCGTATTTGAGAAAAGCACTATTATTGAGCAGATAGTTAGCGCATTGATCAACACTCAAACGTTGTTCGGGCTTCAGTTCACGTAAGGTAGCACTGCGACGCATAGCAGCAGCCACCAAGCTGGATTGACCTGACAAGATGCGGAATAATCGTTCACTCACCCAATCTTGGGCTTGTTTACTACTGGGAGAATAGAAGACAAAAGCTGCTTTCCACAAATACTCAATCACATGGATAATATCAAGAACAATGGTAAGTTTGATGTTGTGTTTTCCAGCTAATTGTTGGAGAAGACGTAATTGTGTCTTATTCCCATCAACTAATGCTACCCAGTTTTTTTGTTGATTTGGGTCACGGTGTAATGCCTCATCAAACGCCTCGGAAATTACTGTTTCTGGTTCTTTAACTAAAGAAGCCCAAACACGCTTTCCTTCAGGGCGAGGACGCAGGGTGTTCGGAAATTGCTTTGGGTTGATGATTTGTTGGGCTGTACGAATAAACGGTTTGATAGTATAAACAGCCGCTACTGTTGCCATCCGCTTTGAGTTGCGCTTTTCTCCCTTGCTCAATCGTTTTTCTAGTTTTTTTGTCCAGACATTGCTCGTTTTTGGGTGCTAGGGCGTAAATCTTCTCTACGCATCACTACACCCTTTCCATCGGCACTGATAACGATAATTTCTCCTGTCTGTTCTAATTGCTTTGATTGTGCTTGAAGGTATTCATAGAACTCATTAAAGTCTTTGGCACTGGTTTGCGCTAATTCTTCGACTTGCCGCTTGGGTACTTGCGCTGCTGTTGTTTTTTTGATGATTTCTACTGTAGAGTTAAACCCGTTTAAGGCTACTTCTGTGGCGACTCTTTGCCTGACTCCGTGTGAGTATTGTTCTGTTGGTAGGTTTAATTCTGCATCTAATGGACTGAGGCTGGTTATTTTTCTGCCACCGTAACCCATTCTTTTGACTGTGACTGTGCCAAATATTGTTGTTAGTTTCCGGAACAATTTCCGCTTATGGGTTCTTTTGGCTCCGTCACTACCGAAACAATCACTTTCTATCTCATCGTCGCTGCGCCTGTCTAAATAACCTTGTAGGAGTCGTCTTAATAGTTCGTTGCCGTTGACGAAGAGCTTGTTCTCTAATTCTCCATGCTCTAGACGGCATAGAGCCGAGATCCCTGCAAAAACGGAAATAGAGGCTGAAAAAGCTTGCTATATCTAGGTTTCAAAAATTGGCGTTGCTGAATCACGATATGAATTGTGCGATCGCCTTATCCTCGCGCTTTCTTCGCCCCCGCATCGGAATACAACGGTTTTTAAGATAAAAAACTAACAACCTAATCGATAGTTGCAGCATTTCTACTGACTTAGAATAACAAAAGGTTTTCC
>NZ_JAVRBR020000080.1:0-13515 GCF_034531165.2 Dendronalium sp. ChiSLP03b
TTTGCAGTGCAGTTGTCAGTTGTGGAGATATCTGGAAACTATAGTTACCACCCCGGAAAGTTTGAACTGCGGGTCTTGGGTGGTCAGTGGGTAACTCTAGGACTGCTGGTGCGCCAGCGAGCTGTTTTTGCCAGTAAGCAAATTGAGAATTTAATACTTGTGTTGCTAGCCACTTTCTTTGCCAAGCTGCAAAGTCTGCGTATTGAATTGGTAGTTCGGGTAAAGGTGCAGGTTGTCCATTGCATAAGGCTGAATAAAGTGCAGACAATTCAGATACAAATACACCGATTGACCAACCATCAGAGGCAATGTGGTGGAATGTCAACAGCAGCACGTGTTCGTGTTGGTCGAGGCGTAGTAACTTTGCCCGAATCATCAAGTCAGTTTCAAGATTAAAAGGCTGTTGGGCTTCTGTTTGTACTAGTTGTTTAACTTTAGCTTCTTGTTGTTCGCCAGTTAATTGACTCAGGTCAATGACTGGAAATGACATTGTGACTGATGAGATGACTTGTATTGGTTGTCCTGCAATTGTTTTGAAGGTTGTTCGCAAGACTTCGTGACGGCGTAGTATTTCGTTGAGGCTGTCGTGTAGTGCCTGTTGGTTGAGTTGACCCTGCAAGCGAATTGCACCGGGGATATTATAGAAGGGATTGCCTGGTTCTAACTGGGCGAGGAACCACAACCGCTGTTGGGCAAAAGATAGAAGTAATTCTTCCGACCGGGCAACGCAAGTTATGGGCGGAGCATTTAATTCTAACCCTGCTTTGGTAACTCTCTCTATATCTTTGGCTAAATCTGCTATGGTAGGCGACTCGAACAATTGACGCACTGGCAATTCTACCTTAAAAACTTGCCGCAATTTAGAAGTAACACGAGTAGCTAAAAGGGAATGTCCTCCTAACTCGAAGAAGTTGTCATGAATGCCTACTTTGGTAATATTAAGAACTTCTGCCCAGATACCAGCCAACATTTCTTCGATGGGAGTAGAAGGAGCTACAAAGCTATTTCTAGAAACAAGTTGCTCTAAATCGGGTGTTGGCAGCGCTCGACGGTTTACTTTACCGTTAGGTGTCAAGGGCAATGACTCTAGCATCATAAAAGCCGTTGGCACCATATAATTCGGTAACTTCGACTCTAAGAAGTGGCGCAGTTCAGTAATTGTCAGTTGCTGCTCTGGATGCAGGACTGCGTAAGCTGTCAAATACTTGGAACCTGGTTCATCTTCTCGAACCACAACTACACATTCTCGTACCTGTGGGTGTTGGTTGATGACTGCTTCAATTTCTCCAAGTTCGATACGGAACCCCCGAACTTTCACTTGGTAGTCTATACGACCAATGTATTCAATTTCTCCATTGGGCAAATAGCGGGCTAAATCCCCAGTTTTATATAGACGCTCAGAATTAGAGGATTGGTCTTCTGTTTTCCCCCTGCTCCCTGCTCCCTGCTCCCTGCTTCTTCCGAAGGGAATAAATTTCTCTTGGGTTAACTCTGGACGGTTGAGGTAGCCTCGCGCTAGAGAAATACCACCAATATGCAATTCACCAGGTACGCCTACCGGAACTTGTCGAAGATGGCTGTCTAGGATGTAAATTTGTGTATTATTAATTGGTTGTCCGATGGGAGGCAGCGCTGGCCAAGTATTTACCGAACCTGTGAGGGTAAAGGCGGTGATGACATGGCTCTCTGATGGCCCGTAATGATTGTGCAAAGTACAATCAGTTAAGTTGCTAAATAGGTTGGCAATGGTAGGAGTAATTTGCAATTGTTCGCCGGCGGTGATGATTTCCCGCAGAGTACTGGGAATTAATTTACAATCGCCAGCTACCTCCGCTAATTGCTGTAAGGCAACAAAGGGCAGAAATAATCTTTCAATAGCTTTTTGGTTGAGAAAATCTAATAAAGCTTTGGGATCTCGGCGTAATTCTTCTGTGATGAAATATAATGTCCCACCGGAACACCAGGTAGAGAACATTTCCTGGAAGGAGACATCAAAGCTCACAGGAGCAAATTGCAGAGTTTTTGCACCACTTGCAACTTTCATATTTTCCAGTTGCCACATGATGAGATTGCAAAGAGGAAGCTGATTCATTGCTACCCCTTTTGGTTTGCCTGTGGAACCAGATGTATAAATTACATAAGCTAAGTTACTAGGTTGTACGTCGCTGCAAAGATTTTCTTCTGTTGACTGAGATATAACCTGCCAGTCACTATCCAAACACACTACAACTGTTTGATGCTCTGTTAGTTTGGTAACTAAATGCTGTTGCGTCAACAGCACCTTAACCTGTGAATCATTTAACATGAAACTCAGGCGTTCCTGCGGTAATTGCGGGTCTAGCGGCACATAGGCTGCCCCAGCTTTCAGGATACCTAAAATTCCAACTGCCATTTCGAGGGATCGCTCGACACAAATTCCCACTAATACTTCTGGTTTAACACCAAGTGTTTGTAAGTAGTGTGCTAGCTGATTTGCTCTAGCATTTAGTTCCCGATAAGTTAATTGTCGTTCCTCAAAGACTGCGGCAATAGCGTCGGGTGTCCGTTCTACTTGCGCTTCAAATAGCTGATGGATAATTTGGATTTGGGAATACTCAACTTGAGTGTCATTCCACTCCAGCAGTTGCTGTTGCTCTGCTGGTGTCAACAGTGGTAACTGCCGTAACTCCTG
This sequence comes from Dendronalium sp. ChiSLP03b, assembly GCF_034531165.2. Taxonomy (NCBI): domain Bacteria; kingdom Bacillati; phylum Cyanobacteriota; class Cyanophyceae; order Nostocales; family Nostocaceae; genus Dendronalium; species Dendronalium sp. ChiSLP03b. Next base: position 2,672 of record NZ_JAVRBR020000080.1, read on the forward strand.
CTCTGGGTTGGCAACAATTGCTTCCAGTAGCGTCTGCAAATGTCCTGCCATCCTGCTGATGGTATCAGTCTCAAACAAGTCTGTACTGTACTCAAAAGTTGCACTTAGTCCCTCAGCAGTCTCTAGTACCGAGAAGATTAAATCAAATTTAGCTGTACCAAAACTTTGATCGATTAAAGTCGAAGTTAAACCAATCAACTCCAAATCTGATTTAGGTGCATTCTGAAGCACAAACATGACTTGGAATAGTGGTGTATGGCTCAAAGAACGCTCTGGTTGCAGAACTTCTACTAGTTGTTCAAAGGGTAAATCTTGATGAGCGTATGCCCCTAGAGACGTTTCCCGAACCTGACTTAATAATTCTTGAAAGGTAAAGTCGCCTCCAAGCTTAGTCCGCAGTACTAATGTATTGAGAAAAGGCCCGATTAAACCTTCGAGTTCCGCACGGTTACGGTTAGCGATGGGCGATCCAACAATAATATCCTCACTACCAGAGTAACGATACAGCAAAGTCTTAAAAGCCGCCAGCACTGTCATAAACAAGGTACATCCCTCTTGCTGGCTTAAGGTTTTAAGTGCAAGCGATAGTTCTGGAGAAATCTCAAATTTGTAGGTAGCACCTCGAAAAGTCTGAACCGCAGGTCTTGGGTGGTCGGTTGGTAAATCTAATACTGTGGGCGCTCCAGCTAGCTGTTTTTGCCAGTAAGCTAGTTGAGATTCTAGAACTTCTCCCGCCATCCACTGTTGTTGCCAAGCTGCAAAGTCTGGGTATTGAATTGGCAGTTGGGCTAAAGGCGAGGGTTGCCCTTGACAGAAAGCATTGTACAGTGTGGATAACTCATGCACCAGTATGGCAGCTGACCATGCGTCAGAAGCTATGTAGTTTGAGGTAAGTAACATTACATGCTCCTGTTGGTTAAGGCGCAGTAATTTTAACCGTACTAACGAGTCAGTCTCGAAGTTAAAAGGTGTTTTTGCCTCTGTTTGCGTTAGTTGTCTGACTTTAGCTTCTTGTTCTGCAAAAGTTAATTCACTCATGTCGAGTATTGACAACTGCTGTGGTGTTGGTGGTGCGATCGCAACTACAAGCCGCCCTTGTGATATTTTAAAGTTACTACGCAACGCTTCGTGGCGACGCAAAATTTCATTCAAGCTCTGCTCAAGTGCAGTTATATTCAAATTTCCCTGTAACTTCACTACACCGGGAATGTTGTAGATGGGGTTGTCTGGTTCCAACTGTGCCAAGAACCACAACCGCTGTTGAGCAAAAGATGGCAATAAATCTTCTTCTCTGGAAATGCGTGTAATTGGTGGCATCTCCAGCCCATTACCAACTTTGATAGCGCGTTCAATCTCTTGGGCTAATTGACCTACTGTAGGGTTTTCAAACAAACTACGCAAAGGCAACTCTATTTGAAAGACTTGTCGCAACTTAGAAATGACACGAGTCGCCAACAGGGAGTGTCCTCCCAACTCAAAGAAGTTGTCGTGAATACCTATTTTCTCAATACCAAGAACTTCTGCCCAAATTCCAGCGAGCATTTCCTCAACGGGAGTAGAAGGAGCAATAAAGTCACCTTCGCTCTGAAGCTGTGTGAGGTCAGGTGCAGGTAATGCTCGACGGTCTACTTTGCCACTGGGAGCTAATGGGAAACTCTCTAGCAGCACAAAAGCTGATGGTATCATATGCTGCGGCAACCTTTGTTTGAGAAGATTCCGTAACTCAGATACTAAGTCTTCTTGCAAATACTGGTCGGGTTGAGTCACTACATACGCAACCAAGCGCTTGTCACCAGTTTCTTCCCTAACTATAACTATAGTTTCCCGCACAGCCGGATGCTGTCGCAGTAAGGCTTCAATTTCTTCCAGTTCAACGCGAAAACCACGAATCTTTACTTGATTATCTATGCGTCCCAGAAATTCAATATTTCCATCAGGCAACCATCTACCTAAATCTCCGGTTTTGTAAATTAAATCTTTATTACTTTCTGGTAATTTTTTTCTAGAGTCAGGAAAAGGATTAGGAACAAAGCTTAATTTAGTTTTCTCTTCATTTTTCCAATAGCCTTCTCCGACTCCAATACCTGATACACAAATTTCTCCGGGAAATCCTATCGGTACTAATTGCATTTCTCGGTCGAGAATATACAAATTTAAGTTAGCTAAAGGTTTACCAATAGGAACAGTTCGTTGGTTTTCTATTAAAGGCTTTTCAATGATAAATTGAGTGATATCATCCGCTGCTTCGGTTGGGCCGTAAGCATCAGCTACTTTAATTGCAGGATACAAACTCAACCACTGATTTACTCGCTTTACTGAGACAGGTTCTCCAACCACCATCATCCACTTTAAATCTGGTAACAATCTTTGGTCGGCTGGTAATTGGGAAATATAGTCTAGTAATCCTCCGAATACTGCTGGTACTAATTCCACAACAGTGATTCTTTTTTCTTGGAGAACTTTAAACAGTTTGTCTGGAACAAAACCTGATTCAGTATCTACTATAACTGTCTGACCGCCAATAAGCAGTGGAGCTAAAAATTGCCATACGGAAATATCTGTAGAAGAAGGAGCGCTTTGTAGAAAACGAAAGTCTTTTGTTAACTCTAGTTCATCGAACTGAGCATATATATGGTTAATAGCACCGTCATGCCTGACAATTGCACCTTTAGGTAGTCCAGTGGAACCAGATGTATATAACATATAAGCTATATCTGTTCCTACGTGACTGCCTTCTAAATTTTCCTTCGCTAAATGATTAAAATCGGATTGATTATATATCTTAATATCAATTATTTCTGAAAACTCTTTATTTTCTAACGGAGTTTCTAAACAAATTAAAGACTTTAAATACGAACAGCTTTCAATGAAGTGTGACAAGGAATCTAAGCAAGAAGTATCTGTTAAGATAATTTTAACTTCGCTGTTAGAAACCATGTATTTAACTCTATCTGGCGGGTATTGACTATCAATTGGTACATAAGCTCCGCCAGCTTTTTGTATGGCAAGTATACCTATTAAGAAATTAATATCCCGCTCTTTATAAATCCCAACAATTTCATCTTTATTTAACCCTAACTTCTGTAAAAGTCTTGCAAGCTGATTAGCTTTTTCATTTAGCTGTTGATATGTTAGTTGAGTATTTTCATAATCGACAGCAATCCTCAAAGGTGTCTGCTCTACTTGCTGTTCAAATAATCGATCGATTGTCAGATCTATCGGGTATTGTTTTACTTTATTGTTAAATTCTAATAATTGCTGTTTGTCTTCTGCTTTTAATAACGGTATGTCTGCAATTTGAATTTGACAGTTGGAAGTAACAGATTCAAGTATATTGATATAGTATTTAATAATATATTTAATAACGTCTTCTCTGAAAACACTTTCGTTGTAATCTATTGTTCCTAAAATTAAATGATCGCTAACTTTGAATGAGAAAGTCAAATCATTACTCACATCAGCTAGATTTTTCTGCTGATGAATATTTTCTAACAAAATAACAACATCACAAAATGGACAGCGATTCTGTTTATCGGGCAAATTCAATATTTGAACTAACTCATCAACTAAATAATTTTGATGGCTATAAGCATCTATTGTTGTTTCTTTAACTCGAAGAAGAAAATCTTTAAATGTCAGTTTTTCTTCTAAATTAATACGCAAAGGAATAATTGTATTTAGATTGCGATCGCTATCTTCTAATTTGTAAATAGGAGAACCTAAAATAATATCATTGTTACCAGTATATTTCTGCATTAATATACTTAATGCTGACAACAGAACTAAATAGATTGATAAATTAGAATTGTTTGTTAGCTGGGCGATCGCGAATGATAAATCTTTTGATAGCTGGAACGCGATTGATTTATTATTTGCAGAATCAGTTGCGGGCCTAACATAATCTGTAATTATATTTGTCTCTGGTAATTCACCAGACAATTGATTTAACCAATAGATTTTTTGAAAGAATAACTCTTCAGTAGTCAATGTATCTCTAGTGTGATTGGCAATCATCATCTGTCACCTTGCAACAAAATAATTTCTGAGGGAATTAGTAAAAACTGTGTTTAACTTACTTTACTTTGTTAAACACTCATCAAAAGCTTGTTTAATAATGAAACAACCTTTTTCTAAAATGGACATTTCAATAGTTAAAGGAGGCAGTATCTTAATTACAGTATTATTCCTGCCAGTTCTTTCAACTATTAATCCTAGTTCAAAACAACGGGATATAATTTTTTTTGTTAAACTATTATCGCCAAAATCGGTAATATCTATACCCCAAATCAAACCTATTCCGCGTATCTTTACTTTATCGCTAATTGATGCAATTTTATCGATTAAAAAGTTACGTAAAAAAGATTCTTTAGCTTTAACTTCCTGTTCAATATTGGTAATTTCTCTGTATTCTAGTGCAGCTGCTGCACCTATAAATGCTAGTTGATTGCCTCTAAAAGTTCCATTGTGTTCGCCAGGTTCCCAAACATCTAACTCTGGCTTAAACAATAATAATGACATGGGAAAACCGTAACCACTTATCGATTTTGAAAGTACTACCATGTCCGGAATAATATTCGCTCTTTCAAAAGAAAAGAATGAACCAGTTCGGCCGCAACCAACTTGAATATCATCACAAATTAATAAAATATCATGGCGATCGCATAACTGTCTTAATTTTTGCATCCACTCGATTGGCGCTACAATGACTCCTCCTTCAGCTTGTACTGTTTCAAATATTATTGCTGCTGGCTTTTCAATTCCAGAGTTGACATCATTGAGTACTGCTTCTATAAACTCTATTGTGTCAATCTTTTCCATAAATCCATGAGGATAAGGCATAAAACTTACATGATTCGATGTGCCAAATGCCCCAGCTTTAATTTCTAGATTACCACTCACTGATAAGCTACCCAATGTCATGCCATGATAGCCACCCATGAACGAAAATATTCCTGGTCTTTTCTTAATTTTCCTGGCCAATTTTAATGCAGCTTCAACAGCATTTGTCCCTGTAGGCCCGCAAAATTGTACCCGATAATCTAAGCCTCTAGGATATAGTAGCGTTTCAAAAAACTTAGATAAAAATTTTTCTTTAGCAGATGTATAAAAATCTAATCCATGGGTGATTGCATCAGCTTCTAAATAAGATATCACCTTCTGTTTTATATAATCGTTGTTATGTCCATAATTTAAAGCGCCTGCACCTGCAAGAAAATCAATATACGCTTCTCCTGATTCTGAGTAAATTAAAGAACCTTTGGCTCTGTGAAATAGAACCGGGAAATTTCGGCAATAACTTCTGACATTTGACTCTCGCTGCTCAAAGATATTCATTAAAAAATTCCTGCTTTTAGTTGTTATGAAAATGGCAAAGTAGTATGCTTAATCAATTAAGAAATGTAATTTAAATAAGACTTATAAAAATGGAATATGACTTGAGGTGGAACTTTTAATACTAAACCTAATGTTAATAAAAAGTTGTAATACACATTTTTTGGTGGCATACCCTTTAAACCAGCTACTAGACCAGTCAAAACACTCTTCTGTGTATGCCAATCAATATTAAAAGAAATTGACATGTCTAGACTTCTCACATGATGTAGTGTACCAGGAGGCATATATAAAATCTCTCCGGGGTTCACAATTATTGTTATAGGTGTTGCATTTTTAAATAGGGGATATTGCTCTAAATCGGGTTTTTCTGGATCGACCTTAAACCATCGCCAATTATGTCGATAACAATATTGAGATTCTTTGCTCAATAAGAGAGTAAATTGTTTACGTCCAGCAATTTGAAAGAAAAGATTGTTGGTCAGAAGACAATCAAAATGTAAAGGAGTTAGGCTATTAGATGCGCCAATAAAAAATTGACAATAGCGCCACCATTTATAAGCATACCATTTTGGTAAGTAATCTAGCGGAAATGTTTGAACATCTTTGATGAGTGTAGGAATTAAGCTAAACAAGGGAGTATCGTGACAATATGGAGGTAGAATATCCGCTTTTGTTTTTTCATATTCTTCTAGAATATTTGCGTATTCATGAATAGTGAAATTTTCTACTTTAATTTGACCATTTTGAAAATGTTTGGCATATATATTTAGGTCGGGGGCAATTGACTGGAAATATTGTAATGACCATTTCCTAAAACAATCCCATTTGGGAATAACTCCTGAAATAATTACTGGTTTAGATTTATTTACATATTTTGCTATAAATTCTTCACCTGTAAGTTGGTGAATTCGTTCAATTTCTGAAGATACTGTCAGCATAATTTCCTCTTGTAATGATGAACGTAGAGCATTGTTCACCAGACATGTGTTGCTTTATTAAATTAGAATTCAGGAGTCAGAATTCTCTAATTGAATTATGTGTGGATGGCAAATGAATAAACGGCATTTTTGCACCCTCGATAAATTTTTAATTGAGCGGTCTATAATTCGTGGCTGGTCTGAATCCCCCCATTAATCGATTCTGACTTATGGATTCTTCTTCATTTACAGTCATTACTTAATTAGACAAAGCTAAATCAAAGTTAAATGTTACTTGTTTGTCTAACATCGCTTTTATTTGCTGCTCTTGTACTGTCAGCAAAGATAAGTTTTTGAGGCGCACTTCGGGATTAATTGCGATATTTTGAAGTAATATCTCAAAATGCTTGAGTATACCAGTAATTGTTGTCGTGTCAAAGCGACGAAAATCGTAACTAATACCAATTCGTAATTCGGAACCTGGATAGCCAACTAAGTTAAGAGGATAGTTTGTTTTGTAAAGATTAAGGGGACGCGAGAAGTTTATAGCTTTATTTTGCGCTTGTGATTCTCGTAATATCCTGTCAATTGGTTGGTTTTCAAATACAAATATACTCTCAAATAAGGATGTACCTTGTGGTATTTCACTCCATTTTTGAATATCTACTAAAGAGGTGTATTCGTATTGACGAATCTCTACAAGTTGTTCCTGAAACTGCTTGAGCCAAGGTATGAGATACTGTTCGCCATCAATTTTGACTCTTACTGGCAAGGTATTGACCATCTCACCTATCATGGACTCGGAACCATCTAAATCTACAGGACGACCGGAAACAGTACATCCATAAATCACCTCGTTGCGGCAACTATAGCGACTTAGCAGCAAAGCCCAGACCCCTTGAACAAGCACGTTGATTGTGAGACGATGCTGTCTGGCTAGAGATTGTAAATCTGCGGTGATTGCTTTTGAGATCTCGATTTGAACTTCATCATATCTTTCTTCGGGATTGGACAAATTACCAACATCTAGATTGCTTAGGGAAGTGGGTGTTTTTACTCCTTTAAGCATTTGCCCCCAGAAGTTCTCAGATGTAGATGAATCTTGTTGTCGTAGCCAGGTTATGTAGTTGCGAAAACTACTGCCAGGTTTGAAAGGTATATCTTCACCTTGACAAAATGCTGCGTAGAAATCAATAACTTCTTTAAGCACTAGCGGATATGACCACCCATCCAACATGATCATGTGTGTACTCCAGATGAATTGGTAAGAGTCGTCTTCTAGGTGGATGAGAATTAAGCGCATCAGGGGAACTTGGGAAAAATCAAAACCCCGATCGCGATCGCGTTTCAAAAACGAACTCAAACGCGTTTGCACTTCATCTGGGTCTATTGAGCGCCAATCTTGTTGTTCTATGCATACTTTGACGTTTTTGTACACAACTTGTAAGGGTTTTTCCATGTCTTCCCAATAAAAGCTGGTACGCAAGATGGTGTGTCGGTCTACGACTCGCTGCCAAGCACGCTCAAAAGCGACGATGTTTAAATCACCATGAAAAGTAAAGCCCAATTGGACAAAGTAGAGGCTTACTTCAGAAGTACATAAACTATGGAAGAGAATACCATGCTGTATGGGTGAGACTTCGTAGATATCTTCTATATTTTCTGTTTTCATTGTTCTACTTGTTTTTTCGGGTCAGCTTCGCTAAAAACTGGTCGAGGTCTTTTTGATTTAAGTTTGCTTCTGGAAAGTCAGAAGGTGTGTAACCTTTGACTTCTGGTGATTGACAGTGAGTGGCGATCGCTTGCAATGCTTTGACAAATTCTTGGGCTAATCTTTCGATGGAAGAGCGTTGATGTATTTTTTCGCTATAAGTCAAGTCAAATTGCAACTGACCGTTAATCGCAAAACCGTTGATTTCCAAAAGTACGCTCCTTTGGTTTTGCGGACTACTTGCTAATCCACTAAACTTTGGAATTAATTTGAATAGCGATGACTTGGAGAAAGTTCGATCTAATTGACCGAGATAATTGAAAAGAACTTCTGGTTGTGGCTGTGTTGGCAATAACTCACTGTTTTCTGTCTTTTCGCTGAGATAGCGTAGGAGACCGTAACCAATGCCCCGATTGGGGATACTCCGCAGTTGTTCTTTAATTGCTTTCAATGCTTCCCCTGGATGGGAAGCTTTCTCCAAATTTAAGAGGATGGGAAATAAAGATGTAAACCAACCCACCGTCCGCGACAGTTCCACATCGGGAAAAATATCTTCCCGTCCAAAACTTTCTAAAGCTACTAACACAGAGCGATCGCCCGTCCATTGATAAAAAGCCTGTGCCAGTGCTGTTAGTAAAACATCATTTATTTGAGTGTTGTAAGCTTGCGATACCTTCTTTAGTAAAGTTTGGCTTTCTTCAATATTGAGAGCGATCGCTACATTGCGGGCTGAAGCGACTGTATTTTTACCACCTGGAAAATCTACTGGCAAACGAGGCTCTTGCTTATGGAATGTGCTAAACCAGTAATTCCACTGTTGCTGTAGTATAGCAGAGTGTGCATAATCTTGCAAGCGTTCAGACCAATACAAGAAAGAAGTTGTTTTTGCTGGTAGTTGCACTTTTCTTCCTTGACTGAGTTGTTGGTAACAAGTTTGCAAGTCCTCAAGTAAAATTCTCCAAGAGAAAATATCCACAACCAAATGATGGACGATCAACAGCAAGCGGCTTGGCTGCTGCACTCCCAAGTTGAACAAAGCAGCTCGCACTAACGGGGCTATAGATAAGTTAAAACTGCTTTGCAATTCCGTAACAGTTGTTTCAAAAGCTTGCTCTTGTTCTTGCAGTGCCAAAGCTGAAAGGTCTAAATATCTCAATGGCATCACATTGCGATCGGCTAAAACTTGTTTCCAGCCAGAGGTTGTGGGTTCAAACTGCAAGCGCAGAGCATCGTGGTGTAAAATCAACTCCTGTAATGCCTGCTCTAAAATCTCAGGGTCGAGTATTTGTTGCAGTTCTAAAACAAATGTTTGGTTAAAGTAGTGCGGATCTTGTCGATTCTGCTCGAAGAACCAATGCTGAATGGGTGTCAGAGATGCCGAATCTTTGATAATTCCTTGCTCGACTTGGAGATTTTGTTCGGCGATTGTGGACTTGGGAACTGCACGCGCTGCTAATTCGGCAATGGTTTGATGCTGAAATAATTGTTTATTCGTCAGTTTTAGACCAGCTTGGTTAGCTCTAGTGATGATTTGGATAGCAATGATGGAATCACCACCCAACTCAAAGAAATTGTCATCGATGCCTACTTGTTCCACATTCAGAAATTCCGCCCAAATTTCAGCAAGCTTAACTTCGGCAGGAGTGTGAGGAGCTACAAAAGCTTTCTCTAACTCAGGTCTACTTGTATCTGGTGCTGGCAATGCTTGCCTGTTCACCTTACCGTTAGGCATCAACGGCAGCGCCTCTAGCATCACAAAAGCTGCTGGCACCATGTAATTCGGCAGCTTCGACTCTAAGAACTGGCGCAGTTGAGCAATTGTTGGTGTTTTATCTTTGTGTGGAACAATATAAGCGACCAAACGCTTAGAACCAACCTCATCCTCGCTTGCTACAACCACAACTTCCCGCACATGAGGATATTGACTTAAAACCGCCTCAATCTCTCCAAGTTCAATGCGGAAGCCACGAATCTTTACCTGAAAGTCAACTCGTCCCAGATACTCAATCGTACCATCTAGGGAATAGCGGGCTTTATCCCCAGTTTTGTAAAGGCGAGGACTGCTAGTTGCAATCTCATCCTTAAAAGGATTAGCAATAAACTTCTCGGCTGTCAAATCTTCTCTATGCAAATAACCCTTTGCCAGTCCCACCCCACCAATGTGCAACTCACCCGGTACACCCACAGGCACTGGTTGCAGATATTTATCTAATATATGGATTTGCGTATTGGCGATCGGTTTACCAATCGGCACAATCCGTTGCTTGCTATTTGGCTGACAATGCCACCAAGTCACATCAATCGCTGCTTCCGTCGGCCCGTAAAGGTTGTATAACTGTGCCTCAACACGCGCAAAAAATCTTTGCTCAAGTTCAAACGATAAAGCCTCACCACTACAAATCACCCGTTTGAGGCTGTGACAGTTTTCTAATTCTGGTTCGCCCAGAAACACTTGCAGCATTGAAGGTACAAAGTGAAGTGTGGTAATTTGTTCGCTAGTTATTAGTTCTACTAAGTAGGCACTATCGCGATGACCTTCGGGTTTAGCAAAAACTAAACTTGCTCCTGTGATTAACGGCCAGAAAAATTCCCAAACTGAAACATCAAAGCTAAAGGGTGTTTTTTGCAAAACTCGATCTGATGGCGACAGTTGTAAAGCATCTTGCATCCACAACAAGCGATTGCATAGGGCTTTATGAATGTTGATTGCTCCTTTGGGTTTGCCTGTGGAGCCGGAGGTATAAATTACATAAACTACATCATCTGGGGTGACGTTTGTGTTGGGGTTTTGTGAATTTTGTTGAGCGATTTGCTGCCAGTCACTGTCTAAGCAAATGATTTGTGTTTGATGTTGGCTGAGTTTTTCGACTAAATGCTGTTGT